>CAZGMW010000129.1:0-5306 GCA_964526895.1 uncultured Planococcus sp.
CGACCTTGTGACCAACATCGATAAAGAAATAGAGCAGTTTTTCATCGCGAAGATCAACGAAGATTTTCCTGAACACCGGATTTTTGGAGAAGAAGGTTTCGGGGATAATATAGAAGATCATAAAGGTATAATCTGGCTGCTTGACCCAATTGATGGAACGATGAACTTTATTCATCAGAAACGGAATTTCGCTATTTCTCTCGGTATATATGAAGATGGTGTCGGGAAGCTCGGGTACATATATGACGTCGTGAACGACGACCTTTACCACGGGGTTCTGGACGGCGGAGCTTATTATAATGACGAAAAGCTGAAACCGCTTTTTACGACAGCCATAGAAGAATCGATACTTGCCATGAATGCGACTTGGGCAGTGCCTAATCGGCATTTTGACCACAACGGTACATTGAAGCTGATTCAAAAAGTCCGTGGTGTCAGGTCTTACGGTTCAGCAGCATTGGAATTAGCTTATCTGGCAAGCGGACGGATAGATGCTTATATTTCAATGAGGCTTTCTCCCTGGGATATAGCAGGCGGCATGGTCATCGCGAGGGAAGTCGGTGCAATTGCAACGAATTTCAAAGGTGAGCCGGCAAATCTACTGAAGCAGGATACATTTCTCGCAGCCAACCCTTCCATCCATTCACAGATACTCGACAAATATATTCAGCCAAAATAAAAAAAGGATGCGTTTTCGCATCCTTTTTTTATTTATTAATTTTGAAGTGCCAGCTATTTTTAAAAAACATTTATACAATGGCTCTGCAGCAAAAGCTTACTTACAGCAATCCGGCATTAATCATTGCGCGCTTTCTTTTAAATCCTGAAACCATAATGACGCCAAGCAATACAACTGCCAATAAAATCAACGGAAAGCTGCGGTACGCTACGGCAATGCCGATTCCGGCCATAGCCAATAGGGCAGCGAAAGAATAGAGAACGAATATCCATTTTACATTTTTCATTTATTTTCCTCCTGCTATCGGATGCTGAAATAAAATCTTAGGGTTTTTCCCCTATATGTGATATACTAACACAGTTATAGGCACGAAAAAAGAATATTGGAGTGAAAATATGACTAACTTACGTAACGATTTAAGAAACATTGCAATTATTGCCCACGTTGACCATGGTAAAACGACGCTAGTGGATCAACTTCTGCAGCAATCTGGAATTTTCCGTTCAAATGAACATATGGATGAACGAGCTATGGACTCAAACGATATCGAGAGAGAACGCGGAATTACAATTCTTGCGAAGAACACTGCGATTCAATATAAAGACGCAAAGATCAACATTTTGGATACACCTGGACACGCCGATTTCGGTGGAGAAGTGGAACGTATCATGAAAATGGTTGATGGTGTCCTTTTAGTCGTAGATGCCTACGAAGGATGTATGCCGCAAACACGCTTCGTATTGAAAAAAGCTCTTGAGCAGAACTTGAAACCGATTGTTGTCGTTAACAAAATCGACCGTGATTTCGCGCGCCCTGAAGAAGTGGTTGATGAAGTCATCGAATTATTCATCGAACTTGAAGCGAATGATGAGCAATTGGAATTCCCGGTTATTTTTGCATCAGCTATGAATGGTACTGCAAGTCTTTCACCAGATCCTTCTGATCAGGAAGAAACTATGCAGGTTCTATATGATTCAATTCTTGAAAACGTTCCTGCACCAATTGACAACAGAGATGAGCCGCTTCAATTCCAAGTAGCCCTTCTTGACTACAATGATTATGTTGGACGTATCGGAATCGGACGTGTATTCCGCGGTACGATCGAAGTTGGACAATCTGTTGCTTTGATGAAGCTTGACGGGACAGCAAAAAATTTCCGTGTAACTAAAATTCATGGTTTCATGGGTCTTAAGCGTATCGAAATCCAAAAAGCCGAAGCTGGTGATCTGATTGCCATTTCTGGTATGGAAGACATCAATGTTGGTGAAACCGTGACTCCACAGGATCATCAAGAAGCATTGCCGATCTTGCGTATCGATGAGCCGACATTGCAAATGACATTCCTTGTCAACAACAGTCCGTTTGCCGGTAAAGAAGGAAAATGGATCACTTCCCGGAAAATCCAGGAACGTTTGGACGCTCAGTTGCAAACTGATGTATCTTTGCGTGTAGATCCTACTGATTCACCTGATGCGTGGGTTGTATCCGGCCGCGGAGAATTGCATTTGTCGATTTTGATCGAAAACATGCGCCGTGAAGGATTCGAAATTCAAGTATCAAAACCGGAAGTTATCGTCCGTATGGTGGATGGCGTCAGATGTGAACCTGTTGAACGTGTACAAGTAGACGTTCCGGAAGAATACACTGGTGCAATCATTGAATCATTGGGTGAGCGCAAAGGTGAAATGCTTGATATGGTAAACAACGGAAATGGCCAAGTGCGCTTGGTGTTCAACGTACCAGCTCGTGGGTTGATCGGTTATACGACTGAATTCCTGACACAGACTCGTGGATACGGAATCATCAACCATACGTTTGACAGCTACCAGCCAGTGGCTTCCGGCCGTGTTGGCGGACGTCGCCAGGGTGTATTGGTATCCATGGAGCGCGGTAAAGTTTCGACTTACGGCTTGATGGGCATCGAAGACCGTGGAACAGCATTTGTTGAAGTTGGTGCTGAAATCTACGAAGGCATGATCGTAGGCGAACATAACCGCGACAGCGACTTGACTGTTAACATCGTAAAAATCAAAGCTGCGACGAATATCCGTTCTGCTAACAAAGACCAGACAACGACTATGAAAAAAGCTCGTCTGATGAGTCTTGAAGAAGCACTTGAATACTTGAACGACGATGAATATTGCGAAATTACACCGCAAACGATCCGTCTGCGCAAGAAAATTCTTGATAAGAACGAACGTGAACGTGTAGCTAAAAAGAAAAAAGTTGCCATCGAAGAATAATATAGAATGGAAGGATGTATAATCCGTGGACGATCAATCATTTGTCTATGACAATATGTATCCGGTAGCCCGAGTGCTGTATCAGAATTTGCCGAATTTCGAAGTAGCAGGATACGCATTATTTGCTGTAATCCTATTGCTGTCGGCATTGGTGTACAAACTGGGCTTTGCTAAAAAGCTGCCGCTCGGAAAAAACATCGTTATTGGACTGTTCTTGGCATTAGGCGGACTGGGGCTGACATTTTTAGCTTTCTTCCTGCCTGTTGTCGAAGGGCTGGTAATTGCCGCGCTGATCCTGATTCTCTATAAAATCCGCCTATGGCGCGAAAAACGCGAAAACGCTGTATCTCATTGAGATACAGCGTTTTTTCTTTCGAATATTCTATAGAAGATGGGCAACATCAAGGAATATGCCAGATGGCCGAATATCCAATAGGTGATTGCTTCCCAGTCGGTCAGGCCAGGAACCTGATCTGTAATTGCCAATGAAGACAATATAAAATACAGAAAGAAAGTAGGCGAACAGACGATCAAGCTTAATACGGTCAATTGGCCGAATGTATATGGCCGGCGCTTTGCCAAATAGACATAGACAATTCCGATGATGACAGAAACGATAGTATGGAACAGGAATTCAGTCAACTCTGACCAGTCGGTTTTTCCGATAATCGGGATAAAATCGACATTCAGCAACAGTAAATATACATTGACCCCTGTGACTGCCTGTATCCATTTAAACAATAATCCAAGAATCAAGCCGCTCCAGAATCCAATCCATACCCCTTTAAGAAATTTCATCAAAAGTCTTCCTCAATTTTGCGGGAACTTCGGTAAAAATGGAATTTGCCGGTTGCTATCCGTTCCTTCGTCCGATGTTCGATTCTTTGATGGCAATTATTGCACATATGGGTATGGATGGGGCGGTTTCTGAGGCGTTTTGCTTCAAGGGTATCATCCACCAACTCTTCGATGGTGTCACATATAACACATTTAACACGCATGCTGGTTCACTCCTATTCTACCCGGATGGCTGAGATGTTTGTTATCGGATTGTCCAAATTGCTTCCATCCGGCAAAAGAATATGGACAGGTCCATCTTCACGGAGCGGCTTGCCTTCCTGGCTGAACTTCAGGACTAATTTCTTTGATTCTTCCAGCGGAAAGCTGAAGTCGCCATTATCTGTTTCAAAAACGACCGTCTCAGCTGTACCAAAGGGTTCAGCATTTTCAATGAAAGGTTTGAATAGAATGCCGAATGTGCCGGTTAGCATCTCTTTTTTTTCCTGCTTTTTATATTTCTTTTCAGAATTCAAAGTAGGGGGAACGGTAGCGCCTTCCATGATTTCGCGTGACCAGTGTTCACCCATGCCGCGCTTGTAATCTTCCATTTCATCACGTTCTACCCGTTCTTCAGTAAAATATTTCTCGAGATCCAACTTCCTGTCATCAAAAATCCAAACTGTCGGATCCAGTGTCAGTTTAAACTTTACTTCGCCTTTGAATTGTATAATGAATTCCATGCGTAAAACCCTCCATCTAGATTATCTCTCCTATTAGTATACCTGTCTTTGTCAAGTTCCTAAAGTGATTGCTTCCAGAGGAAGAGGAGGCTTGCAATTTCGCTGTTTAAAAGATACACTTTAAACAGGTCGAATAGAAGAAATTTCAGTAAATGGGGGAGTCCTCATGGAACATACAGAAGAACAAACTTATCAGCACAAAGCGTTGGATCTCCTCAAAGCCGATGCGCTGAAAATAGAGCAATTGATAAAAGTCCAAATGGACAATCTGACTTTGCCGTCCTGCCCATTATATGAAGAAGTCCTTGATACGCAAATGTTCGGTCTATCGCGTGAAATTGATTTTGCAGTGAAGCTTGGCCTGATTGAAAAGGAAGACGGTAAAAACTTAATGGATACGCTGGAAAAGAAATTATCCATCCTTCATGAAGCGTATACGAATAAATAAGGCAAACTCAAACGATTTTTGTTTGAGTTTTTTTACTAACATTAAATAGCAGAAACTCTGCAGAAGTCTTGCCATTTATCTTTGTCTCTGTGTCGCTGTGCTAGTGTCGAAACATGATAAGCAGTTGCTATAGGCCAGTGGATCAATTGGTTAGCAGCTGCAATTGGCCGTCTCTTGTTTTTCCGGAAAACATAAATCTAAAATGAGGTTTGACTATGAAACAATACATAAAGCGGTACGCCGCAAACTTTGATTATCCCCTGCTATTTGCCTATCTTGCGCTTTCACTCTTTGGACTTGTAATGATTTACAGTGCGAGCATGGCTTGGGCAGTTAACTATTACGATTGGCCATCGGACACCTTCTATAAGCAACAAATCAGGAATCTTAGTATCGCTTTTCCCGTTTTTCTATTG
>CAZGMW010000130.1:0-5256 GCA_964526895.1 uncultured Planococcus sp.
TGCCTCCATACCCCAATTTCATGTTTTGCAATTTCCTCTTATTATATATATCCATACTAACAGATTATGTGGAAATATAAATCTTTAGACCCATAAAAATCAGGGGTTTTTTTAATAAATTTCAGTGGTTTTCATAAAAGGTATCTTGCTTTGGATAATTTTCTCAGAGTTTTTCTTGCGTAGGTAATTACTTATTATTTTATCACTTCCACACAGTGAATGTATCGACTTACACAATTGTTCTATTTCAGTCTCCTTCTATATAATAAAAACAAAAAGGGGTGACGTACTCATGTGCCTGATCAACTTTCAATTTAAGCACCACCCAAAATACAAATTGGTTGTCGCTGCCAATCGGGATGAATTTTACGGACGGCCAGCCCAGAAAGCGCATTTCTGGGAAGATGCGCCAGAAATTTTGGCTGGACGCGATTTAGCCCAAATGGGCACTTGGCTTGGCGTAACAAAATCCGGCCGTTTCGCTGCTCTGACCAATTTCCGGGATCCCTCTCTTCCTGAAACGGGAAAAATTTCGCGTGGCGCTTTAGTGAAGGATTATTTAGCTTCAGACCTGGATCCGGTTTCTTTTCTGAAAACTATTGTTCCGGAAGCTTATACCGGTTTCAATGTGTTAATGGGCGATGCCGATAAACTTTATTATTACAATAATCTTGAACAAAATATCGTGGACGTAGCACCGGGGACCCACGGCCTCAGCAATCATTACCTGAATACTCCCTGGCCGAAAGTCGTAAAAGGCCGTACATTATTAAGTGACTATTTAAAGAACGTTTCAGAAGTTATTCCAGATCACCTATTCGATATTTTGCATGATTCGGAGCAGGCCGAGGATCATCACCTTCCGGCAACCGGGGTCGGTCTGGAGTTTGAGCGTGTACTTTCTCCGATCTTCATCAAGACTCCGGATTACGGAACCCGTTCAGCAACTGTATTGCTAATCGATTACGACAATAATGTTACATTTGCGGAACGGGTTTTCGAGAATGGCGAATTCGCCGGTCAGAATGTTTTCGATTTTGGTATTTCCTGATCCATTTACAGAATAATGAAACTATCCGCTTTATAATCCGTAAGCTACAATATAAGCTTTTCATAGAGTCGGATCTTATAAAGAGGGGGAATTATTTTGAAGAGATTTGTTTATTATTTTGCTTGGACATTGGCAATCGGATTTATTGTTTATATCGGTACAGTAATTGAGGCAAATATCGCTGATACTGCCAGAAAAACTTACGAGGTTTTTCCGCGCCTCTTATTCATTTCCATATTTCCTGTGATACTTGGTTTTTTGATGCGTCTTCCAAAGTTTTTACTTGAAAGAAAGGAACAAAAATTCACGGGCTTTGATTGGTTTAAATTTCTCGCAGTCGGTGTGCCTTCCTTATACTTTGTTCTAATGACATTTTTACCATACACTTCCCTTGGTGTTCAGATTCCATCCTACATGTTAACAAGTCAAACCAGTATGACTACCATCGCTTATATTGCCGGAATCGTATTCGGTTATGTCTTGCTGGACAGTTTCCATAAACCGGCAGCGGCTCACTCAAAAGATGTATCGAGCGTGAAGTCCAAGTGAGACGGGAAAATCGGTTGACCACACCCCGCTAATTTTTAAAAGAAAAATTTCCAAACCAAAACCCGGCCAATCGAAATGGCCGGGTTCTTATATTGATTCTATTCAAATTCCACAGTCATGCTGTCGAGGAGTCGTTTATACTCCCTGTGCCAATGTTCCCACTCATGCTTGCGATCGATTTTTTCATCATTGAGAATCGCTTCGATCACATCCAGGCAGACGTGCCAGCCTGCAAGATCTTTAGCGGTTTGGGGAGTGATGCGGGTGATCGTTTCAATCAGACGCAATTTGGTGATGCCTTCATTTTCCGGTTCCACTTCAAAACGTACATGATCATCCCACCATTCAAAAGCAAAAACTCGTCCTTCGACGTAATCGGTGATTGCCAACTCATCGATGCTGCCATCTCCCATATCAAAGACCAGTTTACCGCCTTTGCCGGATTCAGCAATCTGCAATTCGTCGAACCATTTCTTTAAACGGTTGTTATCGGCAAGCATGCTCCATACCACATCGGAGCTATGTGACAATTGGCGTTCGAATAAGGCCGTATAGCCTTCTTCCTGCTGTTTAATTTCTGCTATCATCAAGGTTCCTCCCATTTTATTTTTTAATAAGTATACCCTTGTCCACGGATATTGTAACAAAGATCCGGGTATACTATGTTCAAGGAGTTGAAATTGTATGAGATTAGGCTATGCATGCATGAACACAGAATTGAAGACCGTATTCCGAACTTTGCGGCTCGCAACGGCCCAGGCTGAAGGAGTCGGCAAAATCAAGGAATTGACTTTGAAAAATATGCAGACGACATTGGATATCATCAATTGGAATCTGGCCAATGACATTTATTTTTACCGTGCATCCAGTTCCATCGTTCCACTTTCCACACATCCGGTAAATGATTGGATCTGGTGGGAAGATCCGGATTTCCTTTTTATTGCCGGACAAATCCGCGATATTGTGGAAACACATCAGATGCGCGTTTCGGTACACCCTGGACAATATACGGTCCTGAATTCACCGAAAGTGGACGTGGTGGAGAAATCCATCCAGGACCTTGAATACCATGAAAAACTGATCACTCTCCTCGGTGGCAATGACATCATTATCCACACAGGCGGCGCATACGGTGATAAGGAAAAAGCGAAACAGCAGTTTGCCGATACTTACCTGAAATTGCCGGAATCGATTCGGAAGCGGATTCGCCTAGAGAATGATGATAAAACCTTTACGATACGTGATGTTTTAGATGTCCATAAAATGTGTCAAGTGCCCATCTGTTTTGATATCCACCATCATAATTGCAATAATGATGGAGCACCTGTAGATTTTGCCGAAATATTGGCAACCTGGGAAGGCTATGGTACACCAAAAATCCATATCAGCACCGGTAAGGAAGGGTTTACCGATCTTCGACATCACGAGCTGGTTTCCGAAGAAGACTTCGAGGAACTTTTGACATTGCTGGGTGGCACAGACGCCGACATCATGTTTGAGGCAAAACTCAAAGAAAAATCTGTCCTGCCGTTTCTGAAGAAGTTAAACGAGAAAGCTAATAAATAATAGAAGCATATTAAAACCGCCGGAGAAAAAATAACTTTTCTCCGGCGGTTTTTTATTTTGGTCAAGGTCTAGTCCATCCGCGGAAAAACCAGCTGGAAGACGGTGCCTATTCCCTTTTCGGAATTGACGATGATGTTACCCTTCATTTGATGGATTACACTGTAAGTCACCATCATACCGAGACCCGTTCCTTTAATTTTGTTCGAAAAATAAGGTTCACCCAACCGTTCGACTTCTTCCTTGCTCATACCCACACCTTTATCAGACACTTCGACTATCACTTTGGCAGGCTGCACTTTGATGCGGGCTACAATCTCACCGCCATCTGCCATCGCTTCGACACCGTTGCGGATGATATTGACCATTGCCTGACGGAATTTCTGGCGGTCTCCGCGGATATAAATTTCGGATTCTGCCGGATGACAAAATAATTCCACTCCGAGGCTATTCGCATAAGGGCTGAGAAGTTTCAATACACCGCATACTTCGTCATTGGCCGACAGCCGGTCCAATTCCCCGTAAACGGGTTTGGCATAAATCAGGTAATCATCAATCAGGCTTTCTGCTGAATTGATTTCACTCAGGATGGTTTCATGAAACTCCAGCTGTTTCTCACGGCTGTAATCATACGCCTGCATCAGCTGAATGAACCCTTTGATGCTCTGCATGGGATTCCGCAGTTCATGTGAAACTGCCGCTGCAAAATGGCTGACACTTTCAAGTTTTTCATGTTTCATCAGCGTATTAAGCAATAATTCTTGCCGCACGATATGTTCGATCAGCAAAGCCGTCAATACAATCATCATTCCCTGATTCAGCATGAGCACCAGCCAGACACTGTAAAGATCATGGATGGGATTGCCGAAAAGCAAATGGCCGACAAGCATATTGAATAATAAAGATAGAAAGGAAATGACGAACACCGTGACGACTTTCATGCCACGGCCCATACGCATATATGCCGGACGGAGAAACGGTACAACTGCAGCGACCACAAATTGGTTGAGGATTGCAATATACATTCCGTCACCGCCGATAATGATTCTTGTAATTGCAGTTACAACGAACAGAACTGCTGCAATGACAGGGCCGCCGTATAATGCTCCGACAATCATCGGTACTTGCCGCAAATCGAATATATAATCATCAGTCAGAATTTGATAAGGGAAAACAATGCAAAGCACAATCGATATAGAAAAAAGAATTGTCATCGTTATACGGTAATCGACAAAGAAATTACGCTTTCCTGCTCCGGCCAGCATCTGGTAAAGCACAATCGGAAAAATGATGAAGAATATATTATTGATCATGCCGGTCATCATATCGAACAAATTCTTCACCTGCCTTCCAAAGGGGTTACGCGAAGATTATTATACAGCATAATATCGAACAGAAAACTTTTTTGTTCAAATAAATATCGGCTGATAGTCAGTCGCGGTTCTGAAATGCTCCGCTTTCCTTTATCTTCTCCAGCAACCGGGCTTTTTTCTTTTTCATTCCTGCTACAGAAATTCCGTACAACTCCGCCAGTTGCCGAATTGCTTTATCTTCCACGAATAGCTCATGCAGCAATTTTCGTTCCTTGTCTTTCAAACCCACGTTCTCCAGCCATTCCGGAAGCTTGTCTTCCTGTACGGCAGCTTCAAGTTCATCGAAGTGGCCGCCTTCCGACAGGATGAATAATTTCGCATATTTCCCTTCTTTGGCCAGTTCATCCAGCAGCGCACCATGTACCGTCCTGAATGCAAATGGCGTAAAATCCCCTTTATCGCCATCATAACGTTTCCACGCCTGCCACAATGCAACTTTACCCACTTGACGGTAAAGTTCATAATCACGATAAACATGAATTTTGCGGATCAGTGCGGAAATCATCGGCGCATATTGTTCCTCTACTTCTTTAAAATCCTTCATTTCAATAAAATCTTTCATCTTCCAGTCCTTCTGAACGTTCGGTTATTCCCGGGTAAATTCAGAATAGAATAGGCTTCTCGTTTAAGCTAACCACGGTAAAAACAGTTTGTATTGGTGAAACTGCCAGTTCATCATGCAGAAACTGAATCCTGGATAAAACGAATTGTCAAAAAACA
>CAZGMW010000131.1:0-5230 GCA_964526895.1 uncultured Planococcus sp.
CCGAATTTACAGTCGAATAAAACGAGAGCAGCCACTCATCCGAGTGGCTGCTCTTTCTTTTGGGGCAAAATCAGCTTGCTGCTGACTTTCGGCCTGCAAAAGAATATAATAGAAGCTGTCTTTGTTTTTAGATGGAAAAGCTGTTCTGTTTATCGATGAATGGCTGATGGAGGAGAATTTATGAATGCAAAAGCATTTTCATTGGCATTATTTTCAGTAGTGATATGGGGTTCATCTTTTGCGGCTATCCGAGTTGGCTTGCAAGGCGGATATGATACGGGACAAAATGTCCTCGTCCGCTTCCTGATTGCTTCGCTGCTGTTTCTAGTTTACGCACTATGGCCTGGAGTAAAATTTCAGCTGCCGCATAAAGGCGACCTGCTGCGCCTGCTGGTTCTCGGCTGGATCGGCATCAGCGTCTATCATATTTTCGTGACTTTCGGGATGGAGACCATTTCTGCCGGCACTGCCGGTATGCTGGTCGGATCCGGCCCGATTTTTACTGCTTTGATCGCCTCTGTCGTTTTGAAAGAACGACTGACACGCATTGGCTGGATCGGCATGGCCATCGGCTTTATCGGAATTTTGTGCATCGCCTTCGGATCAGGTGGCGGTTCACTGACACTGACGAACGGCGCATTGCTTGTGCTGATAGCAGCTTTCGCTTCCGCAGCGTTTTTTGTTTTCCAGAAACCGCTATTGAAAAAGTATACGGCCATTGAATTGACCGCTTATTTCACCTGGGCCGGCACTTTGCCTTTCTTCATCTTTTCGCCCGGTCTTGCAACGACTTTGCAGAACGCGACGCTGGAAGCGCATCTGGCTACCCTGTATGTCGGTATTTTCCCTGCAGCCATTGCTTATGTCACTTGGGCCACAGCATTATCACTGGCAAATGCCAGTTCAGTCTCCAGCGTAATTTACCTGGAGCCGGCTGTTGCAATCGTCGTTTCATGGATCTGGCTCCACGAGTTGCCGACAGGTCTTTCGCTCATCGGCGGGGTCATTGCGATTGTGGGCGTCATGCTGGTAAATGCGCTTGGCCGCAGAAAAAAAGTCTTATCCGGAGAAATTGCGGAAGCATGAAAATAAATCCGGTATAACAACAAAGGAAGCAATTCGCTGGACGAATTGCTTCCTTTTTATTTTGGTTCCATGTTTTCTTTGAAATATTCTTTGACGACTGTATTGGCATACACATCATGAGGCAATTTAGTTCCTTCATAGAAATCATATTTTTCGCGGTCTCTTAAGTAAGAAATCGTGCTGATGGTATCACGATGAATCAGTCTTTTAACAATTTGACTGGAGCTCAGTGCGCTGCCATCGGTTGTGTCAATGACGATCCCTGCAGCTTTATGTCCGATTGTTTGACCGCTCGTGCGCAATTGCGTGTATTCCAGTCCCCAAAAGATAAGAGTCGGAGCGATTGCATCATATGCAGCTTTATTCTTCAGCTTGTTTCTGAGCAATGGGTCCAGTGCAAAAGTAATCCCCATGGTGATGGCTGTATCGATTGCCATTGCCTTGATGCGTTGCTTCATTAACTTTTTCAAGAATAGCCCTCCTTTATGTTAGTACCTTTTCATGAGATTCTACCATAATTCCTGGAAAAACGGTTACTCGGTTGCGGCCTTGGCGTTTTGACTGGTATAGAGATTGGTCAGCTTCTTCGATCATTTCTTCCAGCCCTGCTCCGCCCGCACTATAACTCATACCCACTGACACCGTAAGTACACCTTCCGGCTGTTGTTCTTCGCCTTCGAAATGAAATTCCTGGATATTTTTCCGAATCCGCTCCGCTATTTCTTGCGCTTCTTCCGGATCTCGCGGCGCAACCACACAAGAGATGAATTCCTCACCACCATATCGAGCCACAAAATCTTTTTTTCCTGTTGAGTCCAACAAAATCTGAGCAACGGAGCGCAGTACAGCATCGCCTTTTTGGTGACCATGTGTGTCGTTATAGACTTTAAAATAATCGACATCCAGCATGATAATCGCCATGGCTTGCTTTCTATCGACGAACTTGCTGACATTGTTTTTAAAAAAGCGGATATTCGGCAATTGGGTCATCGGGTCCCGGTTCGAATAAAACTCGAGTTCTTTTTTCAGTAATAAACTTCGGTTTTCACCATTTAAAATCAATGCCATCGAAAATACGGCTACGGCTGCGAAAATGAACATGCCTGTTACGATCAGCAGGTTGACCGGAGTCGAAAAAATCATCCAAACAGATTTGATCGCTTCGTAAACCACGAACGCAATCATCATTTTACGCATATCCAAGAGACCGAAAAACAGATTGATCCTTTTCCGGTCATGAAACAGGCTGCCGATGATGATTGGCAACACAATGGCTTGAAGTATCCCGACCAGCATAGTCGGACCTCCGAGATAAGCACGGAACGCAGTTGGCAGAATTGCTGAGATTACCCCGTATTGCCAGCCTCCTACATACGCAATGAAAAATAGCGGCACTTCACGCAAATCCAATCGCATTCCTTCATATATGTATGGATTATACATAATCGAAAAAGTGAGAAAACCAAAAAAGGTTGAAACAATAAGCCTCTGTCTGATAGGATCTTTCCAATCCTGCATAATGGCTTCTTTCGACTTGATACCCAAATACATAAGCGCGATAATCAGCGCCATATTCTCTAAAAAGAAAAACAGCAAATCCCCCATAATACATCTCCTAAGTTTAAGTTCCTGAATAGTTTACCAGTTTTTCCAGAATTAATATATCTGAATTTCATTTAAATATACACTCATTGTTCTGGCAAATTATCAAACTCCCGAAATGATACAACATTCTTACACCCTGCAAGCAGAATAACCCCCCCTTTCCTTCTGCATTGATTTAATATAGGTATAAAAAAGAACTGAATAACTTTTTTTGCAAGTTGCCGCGAGTTTTCATTGGCAGTGTTCGTTGTATTGTTCATAAAGGAAGGAAGTGAATTCGGTGGAAGACTTCATTGAACGGCTAAAGCGGCAAGACGAGAAGGCGCTCGATTATCTGATTGATACATATATGCCATTCCTGAAAGGGATTTGTCAGCATATACTGGTGAAAAGCTGCGGCTACCAGGCCGCGGAAGAATGTCTGAACGATGTTTTCATGACAATTTGGCAAAAAGCCGATAGATTTGAAGGCGATTTGGACGATTTCAGGAAATGGGCCGGCACCCTGACAAAATACAGAGCGATTGACGTTTACCGGCGTCAGCTGAAGATGCAGCAGCGGGAAGCTGTGACGGATGATGTCCGAAATGACGGCCGTACCCATGATACCGAAGATGCGGTATTGCGCAATGAGTCACGCAACGAAATGCTTTATCGTCTCCACGAACTTCCTGATACCGACCGTGACTTATTCCTGATGAAATATTATTTGGATCTTTCAAATGGTGAAATCGCCGAAACACTCGGCATTACATTATCCGCAGTGGACAATCGGCTGTATCGCGGTAAACGGAAACTGGTGAATTTGATTGAACGAAAGGAGCGATGGATATGAATGAATTTCAGAAACTGTTGAATACCGATATTGACGAAATCCCTGAAGCTGGTGTAACAGCTCTTGAAAAGAAACAGATGAAACAGCGCATAACAGGCCATGAGAAGAAACCAGCCTGGCTTCTGAAGACCGCTATCGCTGCCGTTTTATTGATTGGCACTGCCACCACTACAGCTGTCGCTTTACCTTCAATCGCTTCCCAGATTCCGGTTCTGCAAAATATTGTTTCCTATTTTGAAGACGAAGAGCTGATTTTCAGCCATTTCAGCGAAGTGGCGCAGCCTTTGGATATGACCCAGACAAGCAACGGTTCAACAGTTACCCTTGAAGAAGCGGTTTACGATGGTACTTCAGTGAGCATCAGTTTTGCCTTAAAAACGGAAACCGATCTTGGTGAGTCCCCTATTTCAACTGGGATAATTGAAGCTAAAGGCGCCAACGGTTATGGCGCAGGCATCTCTATGACTAAAGTGGATGACACCCGATATGCCGGTATGATAACCATGTCACCTGACTTTAACAATAATCCCCCCAAATCATTATCACTCACATGGGAGCCTGTTGAATTTCTGGATGCCATCAACTTTGACAAAAAAATCACCGGTGACTGGTCGTTCAACTTTAAATTGCGTGCTATTGAAGGAGAAAGTTTCGCTATAAATGAAACAATAAGCTTTGAAGGCAGATCCTACATCCTAAAAGATCTATCGCTGACTAAATTATCAACGGTTCTGAGATTCGATACGGTCGGTATTGATGAAGATCATTATATAACCGATTGGCAGCTTACCGATAACCTGGGAAATACGTATCCGATGGTTTTCGGAACCGGAGGCTCAAGCATGTTCGGCAGGACTTATCAGCAGATGACTTTCGAAGCCATCGACGCTGAAGCTGAAACTCTCACAATTCAACCGAAAGTGGCTTATATTGAAAATATGGATGATGCAGGTACGCCGGTTGAAATCGCTCCAATCATTGTGGAACTTGAATAAAAAAGCCTTCTCATCCAGTTCAACCCAAAAAACGTCACCGATTTTCCGGTGACGTTTTTATATTTTTGCCAAAGTCCATTTACTGGCTGCTCCTCTCTTTTACAAACTCATAATAGCCCTTTTTGAAAAAGCTGTACCATTCTTCGATTTCTTCTTCCGGCGCCGCATTCAATGCATAAAGAATTTCTCTTCCAAATTCCAGATAAGCTGAACCATTGGCAGTGATCAGCTTGCCATCTCTTACCGCTTGCCGCTCCTGGTAATGGCGTTCCGCTGTGTAATTGCTGCCAGCCGCTTCTTTTAATTTTTCCAGTTTATTGCTTGTGTGCTGAGCTGAATTCAGCTTGCCGTTCATACCCATAAATACCGTCGCATCACAGATGGCACCCACTACAACATCCTTTTGCTGGGCTTTCTCCACCAATTCCAGTACTTTCCGGCTTTCTTCTTTTCTCCAGGAGTTTCCTCCGATCAAAATCAATCCGGCAAAATCTTCCGGAGCGGTATCCACCGAATAATCCGGCAGTATTTTAAAACCGCCGATCGAAGTGACCGGCTGGCCATCAAGCGATACTGTTTTGACAATGTATTTCTTGTCACCTTGCTCTGGCTCTTCGTTCAAGGCAGCAGCAATTGCCGCAGCTTCCCAGTCCGCGTATTGCTCCAGCACCACAAATAATATTTCCTGCAATTTCACTCTGCTTCCTCC
>CAZGMW010000132.1:0-5227 GCA_964526895.1 uncultured Planococcus sp.
CAGAGAGTCGATTCCTTTCCCTCGTCTATTGAACCGGTTATACCCATAAAATAAATAAATAGAAAGGTGGTTGGGATATGAAACAGCCAGATCGACTTCAGACATGGATCGAGAAGGGGAATGTTCACATTTCCCAGCTTTTTTTTCAATTTTATAAGGAATTGAAGATTTCGGACGAGGAAGCCATGCTGTTGATGCATGTACAGGCTTTTCAGCAATCAGGAAACCTTTTCCCGACTCCCGATGAAATCGGGGCACGCATGATGTGCTCTCAAAAAAGCGTCACGACAATGCTGCAGAAATTAATGCAGCAAGGGTTCATCGCCATTGAACAGGAAACAGCAAATGAAATACTTACAGAGAATATCTCATTGCAGCCTTTATGGGATCGATTGCTGGATTGCGTCGATCAGGAAGCACATCAAGAGAAGGTTCATTCCCAAAAAGAAATGGAAGGCCAGGTTTTTCAATTATTTGAGCAGGAATTCGGCCGTTTCCTGTCACCGATGGAAATTGAGACGATTTCAATGTGGATGGACCAGGACGGCCATACTCCTGCGGTTATCCGAATGGCGCTAAAAGAAGCAGTTATATCTCAAAAAATGAGTCTTCGTTATGTTGACCGCATCCTTTTTGAATGGAAGAAAAAGAATATTAAGACTTCTTCGGAAGTCACAAAACATGCAGCAACTTTCAGGGAAAAAAATATCCAGATTCAGCCTTCAACGGACAACACTGCAAAAAAAGTGAAATTCTATAATTGGCTGGAAGACAGGAATTAGTAGGTGATCGGAATGATGTCCAAAAAAGAATGGCATTTATGCCTTGAGGAAATGGACCATATGTTTCCTGATGCTCATTGTGAACTGGTCCATCGCAATCCGTTCGATTTATTGATTGCGACTTTGCTGTCTGCACAATGCACGGATAAACTGGTCAATAAAGTGACGGCCGATTTATTTCAAAAATATCATACACCGGAAGATTATATTTCTGTACCACTGGAAGAATTGCAAATTGACATCCGCTCAATCGGGTTGTTCCGTAATAAAGCAAAGAATATCCAGGCGTTAAGCCGAATTCTGATTGATCAATTCAATAGCGAAGTTCCAGCTGACCGTGATTTGCTGACTACCTTGCCGGGAGTGGGAAGAAAGACGGCGAATGTTGTTGTTTCAGTTGCTTTTGGAATTCCCGCATTGGCGGTGGATACACACGTTGAACGTGTGGCAAAGCGATTGGGAATAAACCGTTGGAAAGATTCTCCGTTGCAGGTAGAAGAGACCATCATGAAGAAAACGCCGGCTGAAGATTGGTCTAAAACTCATCATCAAATTATTTTCTTCGGACGCTACCATTGCAAATCTCAAAATCCAGGCTGCCATATCTGTCCTTTATTTGACAGATGCAGGGAAGGTCAGAAACGCGAGAAAAAAGGGCTGGTTAAGCGTGAACAAGTTACAGAAGTCAATTGAAAAAGAAAAAGTCGTTCCATTTTTTGAAGCGTGGTCTGAATTGGAAGAAGACATCAGGGCGTTGCATGCAAGCAAGAAGAGCGGCGCTTCTACATTAATGAACGAAGGAATTATCTTATATAAATCTTTATTGGATCTTTGCAGATCGGACGATGAAAAAATTGAACCAGTGAATAATTCTGAACGACTGGATTTTGTAGAATCGAATTGTCAAACATTTGCGGCGTATCGCCAGCTGCAGGAATTATTCAGTGAAATGCAAAAGAAAATCGCCTCGAAACGGGCAGTACTTAATAAAAATAAATAAACAGAAAAATACCCTTAAGCAGTTTGTGCTTAAGGGTATTTTTGTATAACTATTCTTCGTTGTCATTATTCTCATTGTTGCCATTGCCATTATTCTCATTGTTGCCATTGCCGTTATTCTCGTTATTCCCGTTGTTTCCGTTTCCGTTAGCGGGAGGCACGGAAGCGCCACTCGCTTCACCGTTGGAATTTTCTCCTTCACCGCTGCCATCTTCTGGTGGTGTTTCACCGTTGCCTTCTTCATCTCCACCATCTGCAGGCGGTGTTTCACCCTCGCCATTGCCTTCACCTTCATTTTCACCATTTCCGTTGCCTTCACCATTATCTTGGCCTTCAGGAGGGGCTTCCTCTTCTGGAGGGGCTTCGTCTTCTGGAGGGGCTTCGTCTTCAGGTGGAGCTTCTTCATCAGCCGGTGGCGTTACTTCCGGTTCCTCTGGCTCTTCAGGTGGCGTAACTTCTACGATAACAGATGCGGGGTCGCTTCTTTGGTCACCATTTACTGCAGTGACGCTGAAGGTATAGGCTCTGCCTTCTTCAAGCGCTTCGTAAGTGTAAGATTGATCGTCGATAGTGGTAAGCACTGTACGGTTGCCATCAGCTTCGACGGCCACTTCGAATTGAACATCGTCAATATCGCCATAATTCCAAGTCAACTCTACATCGGAGCCGTCGACAGTTGCGCGTAAGCCGCCTGGTGCATCCAAATCTTCCTGCACGAATTCTTCGGATACTTGGTCTGGTACAGTGCCACGTACGAACAATTCGGTGCTCTTTTGATCAGCTGGTGTAAAATCGCTGGCCAATTGAAGCGGGTCAGTTCCGATTTCGATTGTAGCTTCCACCACAGATTCAGGCTGCTGAAATCTGCCTGCTTCCGGTGTAGCAATTTTGGACATGACATCCTTGAACAACAACTGCGACAGCAGTCGTTCATTGGAAGCAGTATCTATTGCAGTTTCATTGTTTGGATAGCCGCTCCATACCGCAATGGAATATTCAGGCGAGTAGCCGGCAAACCAGACGTCTGGGGCCGAGCTATCGTCAAGGCCATACTCTTCCAATTTTGCCTGTGAGTAGTTGGTTGTACCGGTTTTGCCGGCGATATCCAAACCATTAATGGCTGCAGTGGTACCGGATGCTCCAGGAATATTAGGGTCCAATACATCACGCAGCATGTCAGTGATCATATATGCTGTGCTGTCTTTCATCGCAGGTACCGATTCAGGTGCAACAATCTGTTCCGTTGTACCGTCGCGGAAAACGATTTTTGTCACAGTATGCGGTTCTGTGTAGATGCCGTTATTGCCAAAAGCAGCATATGCTCCTGCCAATTCAACGGTATTGATATTATTCGAAGGAGAACCAATTGCTGCCGATTCATAGATATTCCCAAAATCCAATCCCAGGTTTTGAGTGAATTCTTTCGCATTTTCAGTACCGACTTCGTTCAATGTTTTTACTGCCGGTACGTTACGTGAACGGTACAGCGCTTCGCGCACTGTCATTTCACCTAAGAAATCGCCATCGAAATTGCGGACTTCCTGATCATCTTCTTCATATGAATAAGGTTCGTCCACCAAAGTTTTGCCGGTGGACCAGTCCAGGTATTCGATAGCCGGGCCGTAATCCAATAACGGTTTTATAGTCGAACCGATCTGCCGTTCACGCTCGGTCGCGTAATTGCGGCGAATATCCCCACTGTAATCACGGGCTGCGCCGACTGCCCGGATAGCACCCGTTTCAGTGTCGACTACAGTCAGTGCTGACTGTACTTCTTCATTAAAGAATATATCTGAAGCCATCGTTTCATTTACGGCTTCCTGTACATCGAGTTCAAGAGTAGTATAGATGGTCAAGCCTTCATCAAGCGAAATATCTTCGTCAAGCGCTTCAATTTCAAGTTCGACCATCTCCATGAAAGCAGTATATTCTCCGCTCGGAGGTGCAGGACGCTGTTCGGCAGGCAATAAGGTTTCTGCAATAGGAATGGCTTGAGCCGCTTCTTTTTCTGCCGTAGTTATTTTGCCGTGCTGCTCCATAAGGCTGAGCACTACATTTCGGCGTTCCTCGGCACGTTCTGGATTGTTAAACGGATTATAGCCATTCGGACTTTGCGGCATGCCTGCAAGCATCGCCGCTTCATGCAATTCGAGTTCTGATACGTGCTTGCCGAAAAAGTGTTCCGAAGCTGTTCCGAAACCGTAAATATTGCCGGACATCAAAATTTTATTGAAATACATCTCGAAAATCTCTTCTTTTGTATATTCCTGTTCCAGCTGATAGGCAAGATAAGCCTCCTGCGCTTTTCGCTTTAAAGTCTTATCATTTTTAAGGAATGAATTCTTGATGACCTGCTGGGTGATTGTACTTGCACCTTGAGAACCGAAACCATCAGTTACGTTTGCGATTACAGCGCCGCCGAGACGAATGATATCGATTCCGGGATGTTCATAGAAACGGTTATCTTCAGTTGCGAGAATCGCATTTTCCATCAGTTTGGGTATATCTTCGTAAACGACGTATTCCCTGTCTTCAGGAGTATAATAGGGGATTTCCGTTTCACCATCTGCTGCTAAAAAAGTTGGTGTGATGGGATCGCGCAGAAGTTCTTCGTTAAGTTCCGGAGCGCTGCTGGCATAATAAGTGAAAAGACCGATTCCGCTTATTAAACCGATAACGCCAATGATGACAATCGCCATGATGACTTTTCTAATCAAGCCGCCTGCGGATGTTTTCTTGTTTTTGCCTTTTTTCTTCTGCTGTTCCATTTCTTTTCTGCGCTGCTCGCGCGACATTTGTTTTTCGCTCACAAATTGTTCCTCACTTTCATAGGTGCGTTCTACTGAAACTTATTCAATTGGGGCAAATAATCGATGCGGGGAAACGCACCAGGTTTTAGTTCAACACCGGTTTCTTCGATCTCAGTCAATGTCACAGACTTTCTGCCGCCGTCCATCATCCGTTTCCAAAAAAATTCAAAAGCTTCAAATGGAATGATAAAATAACGATCCAGGGAAGAAAAGCGGATGATCAGGAAAGCCAGTCCATCATGTTTTCGGACTTGAGCCATGTGATGGATTTGGTGTTCGTGAATATTTTTCAGCGGAAACGATGTTTTATTTTCCGTTTCTTTTGCTTCGAAATCGATATATTTGCCGTTCCACACTCCGTTATAGTCGGTCGTGGATGGGGAACGGAAATAGGCTTCCTTGATAACAGCGGCGCTTCTGGATGGATATTCAACTCTCACGATTTGGACAGGAACCGGTTTTTTATGGATGACTGCATGTCCGAGCTGAAGGTAGTAATCGTTCGTTTCATTCAATTCATCCTCAAGTGTTTTACCCCGATTGCTGAAAGAGAAATCCTTTTTCTTTTTTTTCTTTTTGGGATCTGTTTGCAGATCTTTTTGCGGCACGAACTTTTTTCCATTTGGATAGTTGATT
>CAZGMW010000133.1:0-5214 GCA_964526895.1 uncultured Planococcus sp.
CTTAGCTCTGAAAGGCATAAGTCGGATTAGCGGAGCGGCGTTCTTTGCCGCATAGTCCCGAAAAGCGGAAGTGCCTGTTCAGCTCTGACAGGTATAAGACGAATCAGCGTAGTGGCGTTCTCTGCCACGCAGCTGGTTTGACTTATATCCCGAAGAGCTAGGCACTGAAGACTAGACACAGTGGGTCTTACGACTCGAGGAGTTGGCCGTTGGAGACTGGACACACGAAAAGCGACGGCACCCGTTAAGCTCTGAAAGGCATAAGACGGATCAGCGTAGTGGCGGTCTTTGCCACGCAGCTGATATGGCTTATGACCCGAAGAGCTGGGTCGCCGGAGTCTGGCCAATCGAAAAGCGACGGCACCCGTTAAGCTCTGACAGGCGTAAGACGGAACTGCGTCGCGGTCCCGACCGCAGAGCTGGACCGGTTTACGACCCGAAGAGCTGGGTCGCCGGAGACTAGCCACTAGAAAAGCGGAAACGGCCAATTGCAGTTGCTAACCTAAGAACGCGACATCCTTTCGCAACGGTTAACTGACCCGCATCGTGCTGGCCTCCGACCATGAGAGAATCTTCATGGACTTCTCATCAAATTCTCATCTTACCTTAAGTGTATGCTCAGAACCGGGGGCTATTATAAAGGTAGAAGAGAAAGAGGAGGAGAAAAAAATGAAAAAATTGATTTTAATACCTGCAGCAGCAGGCGTACTGGCTTTTGGAGGAATTGTACTGGCAAATACAGGTGCAGACGATGGACAGGGCACAGCAGATGGCAATTCGAAAGCTGCAGAATTGGATAAAATGATCGGTTTTGAAAAAGCTAAATCGATTGCACTGGAAAGTTCAGATGGAAATGTTACAGGAATTGAATTGAGTCTGGATGAAGGAAAGCAGCATTACGAAGTGGAAGTGCAGGATAAAGACTATGAGTATGATTATGATATTGAGGCATTCACCGGAGAAGTTCTTGAAGAAGACCGTGAAAATCTCGACGACGATGAAAAACAGGAAGTTGGTTTGGAAAACGGAACAGCTGCAGCAGACTTGATTTCGGCCGAGAAGGCATCTGAAATCGCTTTGAAAGAAACTGGGGGCGGCACAATCGTTGAACTTGGCCTGGATAATGAAGATGGAATCCAGCAGTATGAAGTTGAAATTATGAACGGAAATAAAGAGTTCGAGCTTGAAATTGACGCAGTAGAGGGAAAAATTCTGAAATCCGAACAGGATGACAATGACGAAAAAGATGATGATGACGATGAGCAGGATGACGATTGATAGATTTATAAACTAAAAAGGAGCCCTGGGGCTCCTTTTTAGTTTATCGGCAGCTTCACTTCAGCTGTCGTGCCTTTACCGACTTCGCTTGAAATGTTCAAAATGCCGCCGTGATCTTGTATGATTTTTTGGGAGATGAGCAGGCCAAGGCCAGTCCCATTTTCTTTGGTTGTATAAAAGGGTTCATAAATTCGCTTCAGGCTATCGGGTGAAATGCCGCTTCCGCTGTCAGCAATCTTAATGGAAACCATTTTTTCTTCGGAAAGAGATACGGATAATTCAATATTGCCGACAGGTTTGATGGATTCTGCAGCATTTTTGAAAAGATTTATGAATACCTGTTTCAATGAATGTTCTTCTCCGCAAAGAAGATAGTCCCGATCGCTAATCCAGCTTTCCGTGAAGACGATGCCTTTTAAATTGAATTCGGAACTGAATAGCAAAGTTATATTGTTGAGCAGCTCTCTCAAACTGTATTCTTTTGCAACAGAGGCTTGTGGTTTTGCAAGCACAAGAAATTCACTGATGATCAAATTAATCCTTTCCAGTTCTGAATGGATGAGTTCGGTATATCTAGGATAAGGATGCGCGGGATCTTGCTGCATGATTTGGATGAAGCCAGAAATAACCGTCATGGGGTTTCTGATTTCATGGGCGACCCCTGCGGCAATCTCACCAGCAAGCTTTAATTTTTCGCTTTGCAGGATTAATTGTTCGGATTCTTTTTGGTACGTGATATCTCGCGAAATAACTGAAGTGGCAATTACTTTTTGTTGTTTATCAAAAATGGGCGACAGAGTTATTTGAGCATGGAATTTGGTTCCATCCCTTTTCATATCTACAGTATCGAGCAAAGTGAAACTTTTTCCTTTTAGCAATTCAAGCGCTTGCAGGTCTGCAATTTCCTCTTTTTCTGCAGGATATGGTTTGATTTTCTTTCCATAGGAGTCTTCGGCTGACCAACCATAAAGCTCTTCAAATGCTGGATTGATGGCTATCACCCGATTCTCCTTATCAAACACGGCCATGGCATCTTTGGCAGTTTCAAAAAATAAATTCAAATAGCCTTCCCGGGAAATCAGCGCTTCTTCCATGGATTTATTGCGATCCTGCATCTGTTGCCATAAACGGCTGAAATAGAATGTATGGAGAAAAGTGAACAGGATCACAATAAGCAGGAAAGTAAAAATTGAAAGCTGATTGTATTCCATGATTGGTGGTCTTTCCAATTGCTCGAAAAAGAATATCAGGACCGCTATTTCGAACAATGTTGCCGCAACCAGCACGGACATCGGTTTAAGCTCGTTCGATAATGCGGCAGCCAGTAATGGAATAGCAAAATATACTAATGTCACAGCCGTTGAAGCCTCAATATTTAAAATGAAAATATAGATGTTCATTGCATACAGCACAACGACGCGTATAGTATTCTCCGTAAAGTGATGGCGATTAAGAAAAAGACCGGTATATACAAACAGCCCAAAAAAAGGTGCATATATAGCCATATCAAAAATGAAAAAGGTACGCAAAAAAATATGTAACAGGCTGGCGAAGCCGAATATATGAAGGAATAATAAGTTTTTCTGTTGGTTTGCGGAAGATTGTTTCATCATACACCTCTGGTTTTCCATGCTATCATTAATAATACTACAGTCAGGACTGTGCGAAAACGCCTGATTTTGATATGATTAAGCTATTAAGGGGGCGTCACGCATGACATATCAATGGAATTCGAAAGAAACAATTGGACTTTTGGGTGAATTGACGGGGATTCCAAGTCCTTCAGGTTATACAATGGAAATAATGGAAATGATCAAAAAAAAGATGGACAGCTGGAATATCAATTATACAACAACAAATAAAGGCAGTGTCATTGCAACCATAAAAGGTGAAAATGATGAACGCCACAGATTATTGACAGCTCATGTGGATACATTAGGTGCTATGGTGAAAGAGATCAAACCATCTGGACGCCTGAAACTTTCGTTGGTCGGAGGCTTTAAGTTCAACGCCATCGAAGGCGAAAATTGTATCATACATACAGCTTCAGGAAAAACTTTGACTGGTACGATCCTGCTTCACCAGACGACAGTCCACGTATACAAAGATGCTGGAACGGCTGAGCGCAACGCTGACAATATGGAAGTAAGAATTGACGAAAAAGCGTTTTCGGAAGACGCAGTTCGGGAACTTGGTATTGAGGTGGGTGATTTTGTCTCGTTTGATGCCAGATTTACTGCTACTGAATCCGGTTTTGTAAAAAGCAGGCATCTGGACGATAAAGCAAGTACAGCTTTATTGCTGGAGTTGATGAAGCATATCAGCCTTACTTCGGAAAAACTTCCTTATACGACTCATTTCTACATCTCCAATAATGAGGAAATCGGTTATGGAGGGAATTCCAATATTCCGGTACAGACGGAAGAATATATCGCAGTGGATATGGGGGCGATCGGCGACGGCCAATCTTCCGATGAATATACGGTTTCTATTTGCGCCAAAGATTCCAGTGGTCCCTATCATTACGGCTTAACCCGCCATTTGATCGCTTTGGCAAAGGATAATGGCATCGATTATAAAGTGGATATTTATCCGTATTATGGATCAGATGCATCAGCAGCGATGAGTGCGGGCTATGATGTAAAGCACGCATTATTCGGTCCGGGAATAGAAGCTTCACATTCCTATGAGCGGACACATACAGATTCATTGAAAGCTTCGGCCGCATTGCTTTACGCCTATGTGATGTCACCGTTGGTTTCCTGATTAGGAGGATTTTCATGAACAGCAGGGAATTACTCGAAAATATTCCTTATAGATTGATTTCAGGCGAGCTGCCTGAAAAAATTGAGCATATAACAATGGATTCCAGAGAAGCGGGCCGGGATTCGTTATTTGTCTGTATTGAAGGCTATACGGTAGATGGCCACGACTTTGCTGAACAGGCGACAAAATGTGGAGCCACACTCATACTTACTGAAAAGCCTGTGAAGGTTGAAGGACCTGCAGTGGTGGTTGTAGATGATACGGTCCGTGCTTTAGGCCATTTGGCTGCGAAATTCTATAATTATCCTTCAAAAAATATTCAAATGATCGGAGTTACCGGAACGAACGGTAAAACGAGTGTAGCCGGAATGCTCCACTCGATGCTGATGAAGCTTGGAGAGAAATCAGCATTGACGGGAACAATCGGTTTTAATTTGAACGGTGAAAAGCATCCCTCAGCCAATACAACGAGCGATGCTTTAACGACCCAGAAAATGATCGCTAAGGCACATGAAGCCGGTTGTTCACATATGACGATGGAAGTTTCATCACACGGACTCATTTTAGGCCGATTGGCGGGAGTAGAGTTCAATACTGCTGTATTTACGAATCTGACTCATGACCATCTTGATTTTCATGGCACGATGGAAGAGTATGGACACGCCAAAGGCTTGCTGTTTGCTCAACTCGGCCAGGATCTCCGCGAAAAGAAAAGGGCAGTGCTTAATGCCGATGACCCCTGGTCGGAGCAATTCAAAAAAATGACTTCCCACCCTATTTATACTTACGGACTTGATAATGAGGCACATTTTAAGGCAGACAGAATTTTCATGGAGACTTCCGGCACGTCTTTCCGGTTGAATTGTCCGGAAGGCGAATTTCAGGTTTCCATGAAACTGCTTGGCCATTTCAATGTCTCCAACGCGTTGGCGGCCATTACAGCGTTATACGCAGAAGGCTTTGAACTGAAAGAAGTGCTTGCTGCATTGGCTGCAATAGAGCCTGTAGAGGGCAGGATGCGTCATCCCGATTTCCAAATCTTTCAGAATGCTGTCATAAGCTTCATTTCTTGGATCATCAGTAGTCAATACGACATAGTCAGCGACAGAGGCTTTCCTGGCCATGTCTGGCCTTTTCGTTTTGTCGCGGTTCCCTCCTGTACCGACGAGA
>CAZGMW010000134.1:0-5210 GCA_964526895.1 uncultured Planococcus sp.
ATCGCGCGGATGTCCGGCCAGCCGAGCATCAAGATTGAAACCATCGAGCAGACATGGGAGACTATTATGCAGGGCATGAACGATACGCGGGCCATTGAAGACGAGAACCGCAAGATGCGGGAAGAAGGTCGCCTGCGCATCGAAGAATTGCAGAAGAAGTATGAAGATACACAAAGAAAGTAAGAAAAGCGGAAGCGCCCGTTCAGCTCCGACAGGTATAAGACGGAACAGCGGAGCGGTGTTCTTTGCCGCATAGCTGGTCTGGCTTATGTCCCGAGGGGCTGGGCGCTGGAGTCTGGACAAGGAAACGCTTCTTTCGAAGCCATCTCAAGCTAAAATGTTGTGCTTTCTTATAAAATAACTTTATCGGAGGAGATTATTAATGTCATCAATCAACCTATCAAAAGGCCAAAAAATCGACTTAACAAAAACGAATCCGGGACTTACAAAAGTAACAGTTGGCCTCGGCTGGGATACGAATAAGTACAGCGGCGGAGGAGATTTCGACCTTGACGCTTCGATTTTTCTGGTAGGGGAAAATGGTAAATCCCGCGGACCTGAAGACTTTGTTTTCTACAACAACCTGGTCGGCGGTGACGGCTCTGTGACTCACACAGGAGACAATCTGACAGGTGAAGGCGAAGGAGACGATGAGCAAGTGATTGTCGACTTGCCGAATGTGCCTGCTGAAATCCATAAAGTTGTTTTCGCGGTTACAATCCATGAAGCGGACAGCCGCGGCCAGAACTTCGGTCAGGTGTCCAATGCTTTCATCCGTGTCATGAACGAAAGCAATAACGAAGAAATTCTGCGCTATGACCTTGGCGAAGACTTTTCCATCGAAACAGCGCTTGTAGTCGGTGAGTTGTACCGCCATGGCGGTGAATGGAAATTCAATGCAATCGGCAGTGGCTACCAAGGCGGCCTTGCTGCACTGGTCAACGATTTCGGTTTGGCGTAAACAGAATCTGGACCGTTCCTCGTTTGAGGGACGGTCTTTTCTTATGCTTAAAAAAATATTTCAAAGCAATAAGGGCAAGTCTCGGAAGGCATGAAAACGCTTCCTTAACTATCTGAATAATAAGATTTTAATTGACATTCGTTTTCTGGCTGTATATGATTGATTAAATTCCAATACAGACAATTATTTAGATGGAGATAAGTTTCAGGCATGGAAATCTGCAGAGAGCTGATGGATGGTGAAAATCAGCGTTTTCCCCCCGGATCAGCACTCCTGAATAGATTGGCCGAATCACAAGTAGGCCTTTCCGTTTCGTGCGCGTTATGCATTTGGACCAATGAGGCTGTGTGACTGCAGCGAAATAGGGTGGTACCGCGAATAAAGGCTTTTCGCCCCTTGCATCTTTAGGTGAGGGGTGAAGGGCCTTTTGTTCGTTCAGTTCTGAAATTGCAGTACAAAAAGCAAAAAGGAAGAGGGAGATTTTATGTTGACCGATCAACAGATTCTAAGGATTCCAGGACCGAGCCCAATACCGCCAAGTGTAAGCCGGGCTATGGCGCAGCCGATGATTGGGCACAGAGGACAGAATACGTACGATATGTTGGCTGAAATCCGTCCGAAACTGAAACGTGTTTTTGGTACGGAACAGGAAGTTCTGATATTGACAGCCAGTGGCACAGCGGGACTTGAGGCGGCCGTGGTCAATGCGGTCGCACCGGAGGATGAAGTTCTGGTCATTGTAAGCGGTGCGTTTGGTGAACGGTTTGCAGATATCTGCAGGACCTTTAATATCCAAACGCATATTGTCGAAACAGAATGGGGCCAAGCGGCAACTGTTACCGACATTTCAGCTGCGCTTGAAACTAATCCGAATATCAAGGCAGTCTTCATGACTTATTGTGAAACTTCTACAGGTGTCTTGAATCCGGTAAAAGAATTGGCTGCTGAAATTCGGAGCAAATCCGAAGCGTTGATCGTTGTGGACGGTGTTTCCTGCATTGGAGGTGTGGAAACAAGAATGGATGAGTGGGGACTTGATATTGTAGTGAGCGGCTCCCAAAAAGCTTTCATGCTGCCGGCAGGGCTTGCATTTATTGCGGTAAGCGACCGTGCCTGGAGTAAATTCGAGGCAAATCCTCAGCCCCGGTTTTACTTGGATTTGAAAAAGCACCGGGATAATCTGATAAAAGATACGACCCCCTATACACCGGCGCTGTCACTTCTGTTCGGTCTGCAGAAAGCGCTTGAACTGTTGGAAGAAGAAGGGCTCAGAAATGTATACGCCAGACATGAACTGCTGATGAAGATGACGAGGTCAGCATTCAAAGCCCTTGGCGTCCCGCTGCTGACAGTGGACGAAGATGCTTCTCCAACTGTAACAGCCGTTAAGCCCGCAGACTTTGACGCTGAAGTGTTGCGGAAAGTGTTGAAACGAGAGTTTGCCATGGAAGTGGCGGGCGGGCAAAAGATACTTGCCAATAAAATCTTCCGGATCGGACATATGGGCTATTGTTCACCGGCAGATCTCTTGCAGACAATAGCCGCGATTGAAATCGCTATTGTTAAAGCAGGTAAAGAGATTCAACTTGGCAGCGGTGTAGCGGCAGCTCAACAGGAATATCTGAAAGGGGCGAATAGATGATGAAGGAATATAAAATTTTGGTAAGCGACCCATTGAGTGAAGAAGGGATTTTTCCTCTTCGCGATGCAGAAGGGTTAAGCGTGGTTTTCGATACCGAGCTAACACCAGAGGAGCTGGCAGAAAAAATTGGCGGTTTTGATGCCTTGCTCGTGCGCAGTAAAACTCAAGTGACCCGGGAGCTGATTGAAAAAGCGGACCGGCTGAAAATTATCGGACGGGCAGGAGTCGGTGTGGACAATATCGATTTGGAAGCGGCAACTGAAAAAGGAATCATCGTGGTAAATGCACCGGACGGCAATACGAATTCCGCTGCGGAACATACCATTGCGATGCTGATGTCGATGGCTCGTAAGATTCCACAGGCTTTTACAGCGCTCCGCAACCGGGAATGGGATCGGAAATCGTTTGTGGGCGTGGAGTTGAAAGGGAAGACTCTCGGTGTCGTGGGATTGGGTCGTATCGGATTGGAAGTTGCTGCCCGGGCTAAAGGCCAAAGGATGAACATTATCGCCTATGATCCTTTTTTGACTCAAGAGCGGGCTGATGAACTCGGCATCAGTTTCGGAACAGTGGAGGAAGTCTTGAAGGCATCGGATTTCATTACGGTGCATACGCCATTATTGAAGGAAACGCGCCATCTGATAAATGCAGAAGCTTTCAAGTTGATGAAGCCGGGTGTGCAAATCATCAATTGTGCGCGAGGCGGTATTATCGATGAAAATGCTTTGTACGATGCGATTAAATTCGGCAAAGTAGCAGGAGCGGCACTCGATGTATTTGAACAGGAGCCGATGGTGGATTTCCGGTTGCTCGACTTGCCTGAAATCATTGCGACCCCACATCTCGGTGCCAGCACTTTCGAAGCACAGGAAAACGTGGCTATTGATGTCAGCCATGATGTGGTAAGTTATTTCAAAACGGGAACAGTGAGGAATTCGGTAAACCTGCCATCTGTGCCAAGTGAGATCATGAAGAAAATCGAACCTTATTTTGATCTCTCGGAGCGGTTGGGTGCTTTTTTGACGGATCTTTCGGACAGCACTGCAACTGAAGTGAATATCAGTTATTCAGGAGAATTGGCTGATTTCGAAGTTGGTCCGCTGACACGCAATGTCTTGAAAGGGCTGCTTAAACGCCATTTGGGAAATCGAGTGAACGACGTGAATGCCATGTTTCTTGCCCATCAGAAAGGCATTACGGTAAATGAAAGCAAATCTGCCTCTTCCAAAGGTTTCACCAATCTTATTTCTGTGGAAGTTTTGACGGCAACAGGCAGACGGAAAACGGCCGGTGCCTTATTGAATGGCCAAGGCCCACGTATCGTCAAAGTCGATGATTATATCGTAGATGTCGTTCCTGAAGGGCATCTATTGTTTATACGGCATCATGATCGTCCAGGCGTCATAGGGCGTGTAGGGACGCTTCTCGGACAGGAAGGAGTCAATATAGCAACAATGCAGGTAGGACGTTCAACGGAAGGTGGAGCCGCCATCATGATGCTGTCGATTGATGAGCCGGCTGAAGAAAAAAGCCTCCGCCAATTGGAGGAATTGGCGGAGATCGATAAGGTGAAAGCAGTGGATTTATAGTAGTTGCTTCTTCGCTGATTTAAAGTTTTTCCAGTAACGATATCAATTCCTGCAAATGACGAATTTCAAAATCGGGAAAGATGGAATCATGCGCTGCTTTTTGCTCCCGGTTTACCCAAACTGATTTGATGCCGGCTCGATTAGCGCCGAGAATATCGGTAAGCAGATTGTCGCCCACCATCAAAGTCTCCGCTTTTTGAGAGCCGGTTTTGGTTAAGGTATATTCAAAAATGGAGACATCCGGCTTGCCGACACCGAAGTCACCGGAGACGATAATAGCATCGAAATAAGGGGCAATGTCCGGTGACAAAGTCAATTTAGTCTGCTGGAGGCTTGGTGAACCGTTTGTCAGGAGCGCTAATTGATAATGGTCTTTCAATTGATCGAGCACTCGGAAAGTCTCTTCGTATATAAAAGGATTTTTCCGCCGCATCGCAGGAAAATATTCACTCAGTTGTTCAGCCAGCCACTCATTATTGATGCCTACCTTTTTAAGCGCATTTGTCCAGGCTGAAAGACGATATTCCGGCATAAGCGTTTTCATATTTTGAAACTGTTCACCCTCGTCATCGAATTCACCCCATAATCCTTCGAAAGGGTTGATGCCGATGGACCTGGTGAACTCATATACTTCCGTTTCTGCGTATGCAGCAGCAGCTTCGGTGCGGATTGCCCGTTCAAGTTCGCTGGCGTTTACTCCACACTCCTTTTCAGCGTACAAACAAGTCAGATGCAACGCTGTTTCAACGCTTTTTTTATCCCATAATAAAGTGTCGTCCAAATCGAATATGATCGTTTTAATCAAACAACTCAACTCCTGAAAGGCTTTTTTCAAGTGTACTGCACCTTCGCCGGAAATCATAGAGTCGACACAATTGAATCGGCTGAAGTATTTGGAAGATGCTATTATGTTGGGAGAAGGAGTGAAGTTCATGAAAATTGCCATGGCCCATCGACCTTTAATCGAAGAAGCAGGTTATTTTATTCAAACTTGCTACGACGAATTGGGAAAAACCGA
>CAZGMW010000135.1:0-5201 GCA_964526895.1 uncultured Planococcus sp.
GAGACCCTTACAGCGAAGACTATGTTTCGGAGATTTGGATTCCGTTGAAGAGGACAGAACTGGAAAGAGGTTAAAATTTAAGTGATAAATTCTGAAAATACAAATTTTTGAAACTTATTAAAGTTGTAAACGTATTACAGTGTATAGAAGTTAAACAGCGCGAATAGGATGATGTCTTTAGAATGAGAAGGGGTGGGAGTTATGCATTGGATGATGTGGATTTTTTGGGGGACGCTTGCAGCGATATTTATAATCGCTTACATTGTGGATGTTTTGACTAAGCGGAAATACAGCTTAAGTAAACAGGAAAATACCTCCAATCAGAATGCGGCTGAAGCAGATGCTCGAAGACAAGCTGGACAGAACAACAATCAAAGCGGATTGTTTTAGAAGATTGAACGAAGTTTGTGAGTTAATAAGGGGGTATCATAAAAAGAGCTTGGAGACCGTTTCCAAGCTCTTTTTTATGTGAAATGCATACGTAGACGATGAATAATTAGGCAATCTACAATTTGCATGATTCCAGGCTGGTGCCTGCCGGTTATGAATTGGCTGTCGATGGACTGACTGGTGATTTCAAGAACCTTGACGATCATCTTCATCCTCCATCTCGTTTCGAAAATCGGGTTCACGATTATTGATCGATCAAAAGCAGACTAACAACCCGTCTTTAAAATAAATCCGCCAATTTCGCCCGGCAGTCCTGCCCCAAGAAGCTGAGTGATCATAGAATCCCAAAAACCGCTCATAGAATGAAATGAGTGATCATAGAATGAAATGAGTGATCATAGAATGAAATAAGTGATCATAGAATGAAATAAGTGATCATAGAATCCTCTCCAGCTCAAAATATCGGTATACTGAGACTAGCCAGTGAGCAATCTAAAAAAAGCGGTAAGGCGAGGGATCAAATGTCGAATTACAAAGAGCAGCAAGACGCACCCAAGAGGAAGTGGAGAAGGGTCAAGAAAACCCTGAAATATTTATTGATCCTGATAGTTGTGCTGGCAGCGGGGATCATCTTGTTTGTTAATCTATCGCCGACTTTAGGCAGCAATCCGAGCAAGGAACAAAAAGAAATCTATGAGACATTCGATAATTATGCAGATGGCGAATTCTTCTTTCAGACATCGGAAGAGTTGGATAGCGAGGTTGAACGCGTTTCTGCGATTCCAGATTCAGAATCGGCTTCTGATGAAAGCAGGCCACCAAACCAACTGCCTGTTGCTGAAATTGATTGGGACAGAATCAACGGTGAAGAAGACAGTCTGACTTGGCTTGGCCATTCAGCATTTATTCTCAGCATCGATAACAAGAAAATTCTTATAGATCCTATGCTTGGTCCCACGGCTTCGCCGGTTTCATTCATCGGGCCGAAACGCTACACTGAGGATTTACTGTATCTTATAGAAGAAATGCCGCCGATCGATGCGGTTTTCATCACGCATGACCATTACGACCATCTGGATTATGAATCTATAAAAAGACTCAAGAGCAAAGTCGCTCACTTTATTGTTCCGCACGGTGTCGGCAATCACCTGGTCGGATGGGGTGTAGCGGAAGAGGATATTACGGAAATAAATTGGTGGGACGAAATTGAATTTCAAGGGTTAGACGTCGTTTTGACTCCTGCCAAACATTTCTCCGGCAGAGGCATCCTGAATCATGGCTCGACACTGTGGGGCGGATGGGTCATTCTGGGGGAACAAACACGGTTCTTCGTTAGTGGCGACGGCGGATACGACACGCATTTCAAAGAAATCGGCGACCAATACGGCCCGTTCGATATCGCTTTGGTAGAAGGCGCGCAATATGATGAACGCTGGCGGGAGTCCCATATGATCCCGGAAGAATCCGTGCAGGCGAGTATCGATTTGCAGGCCGAGCAAATGATGCTGACGCATTGGGGAGGCTTTACGCTTGCGCGTCACAGCTGGACGGAACCGATAGAGCGGGCAATACAAGCGGCTGAGGAACAGAAAGTCGACCTCATCGCTCCGCAAATCGGTGAAACGGTTCCGGTGAGCGGCAATTCGCCTGATCCGGTTGTGGAATGGTGGAAGTGAATGGAGCAGGTTCTATAAATAATCAGAAGAGAAGAGGCTGATAAAAAGCCTCTTCTCTTTATTTTATATAGGACTCCTGTGAATTTAATGGACCGTGAAAGGCAAATTTATAGAAAAGGAACTTTCAGATTTTTCAAACGTATCTATATTAAGGAGAAAAAGATGTGAAATGAGCTTGCTTGTAGAAAGTAGGAGTCAAAGATGAGAGAGAGCAGAGGAAGACGCATGGCACGTAAACTGGCGGCCACATTTCTTGCGACGTTTATATTTTCAATGGCATGGTGCTGTTGGAACATCGCAACGGCCGATGAAACCGTCTATTATCAGGGAACGGAATTCTACGCAATGACGATGATATACTTTTTTTATATCGGGTTCTTTGTGCTGATCTATGGAAATATCGTATCTTTCGTCGTCGAGAAATTACAGCGAAAATGGTTTGAACGGGCAGACTGGTTATATGTATTGATACTCGGTGTTTTCGGGTCGGCAATCGGGCTGATTTTTCCGTTTTGGAGCTTTATCATCGCTGGGATTCTTGTGGCCATGCTTTTTGGTATCATCGATAAGTGGCTGCTGAAAAGGTGGCGGCAGGACAAAGGCAATAAAGCACTTTTCATTACACCATTCGTAGCTTTCGTATTGCTTATGGGTTATTACTATGTGACCTCGCCCTCTTTGCCGCCCTTTACAGCGGAAGAAGCTATTGAATCCGCCACCAGCAATAATGATTCGGTAACCGATCGCTTCCCCGATGAAATAGGAACATGGAAAGGTGAGATTGAGGACTATCGGGTTGAAAGAACAACGGAAATGAAGAAAGCGGATGAAAATGTATATATTGTGACCTTTACGGAAGAGTGGGAAAAGGGAACGATAAGAGATTCATGGACAATATCCTATCAAATCGAGCGAGGAACCTCAGTACTTCATGTTGAGCAAGGTGATTTGCCGCCTTATGAAAGATGAACATAATTTTTAAGATCTATCCATTTCCAGAGAAACGTAAATGTCTTAAATTCCACTGCTTTTTTAATTACGGCAGCGAAGTCAGGAGAATGGTAATGCGAGAGAAAAAAGTTCGCGGAATTAAACGTAAGACTGAAGATATGGTTAAACGAATTAATGAAAATTCAATGGTGTTTCCAACGGAGTTCCATAATGGTTACTGGAATACGAAATTGCCGGTGGGGCAAGGGTTTATAAGTTCGGACAAAGTATCAAGGAAGGTTAAACGGCTTTGTATCCAAACACTTGTCGACAGAGTGGAATATCTCATCGGCTTGAAGCCTGATGACGGGGAGAAATACCGGGTCGTTGCCGCAATTGATTTGCCTGGTTTATGGAATTCACAAATCATCGTCTTTAAAGGAGATGATTATTTCGATGGTTTTTTTGATAGAAATGATGACCATTATAAGTGGATCCCTCTATCTGATGACAGAAACATTCAAACTGAATGGAGGATAACTGTACGTGAAAATTTAACCATATCCGGTTTCAAGGAAGTTATTAATGATGAGTATGGGTTTTTTGAAAGTGAAATCTGGTTTATAGGGGAAGTTGACGAAGTGAAGAGGGGATAACAATTTTATCACCGGTTTTTCAACTGTTTTTTAGGCATGCTCGGATTTAAGGTAAGAGATTCCGGAACCACAGCCGCCGGCAAGGGGAGCAAAATATAAACCTCATTGTTCAATGGAGTTCAGTTTAATGCATTGCGTTAATTTTTTTATAGATGGCTTCTGCCGCTTGATCGACTGACGTGAAATATTCGACTTTCTGATTTTCTTCAGTTGATGAAACTTCCAGAATGAATGTTTCTTTTATGCACTTGACCACCAAAGTATCTTCCTCGCCAATCGAGAAAGAATGATTAATGGAAGAAGTATTAAAATTACAGGAAATATGCAGCATATCCTGAATATGTTTTAATCTCATTGGAATCGCTCTCTTTTCTTCTGTGACTTGGCTCGTTTCTTTTCTGGATGATTTAGGCTGTTATACAAGACTTTACCCGATATTACGGGAATTAATCGAAATAAAAAACTCCTGATTGATCAGGAGTTGATACTTACATCAGAAGAAGCTAGAAAAGTGATGACACAATCTGCTGTTTCTTCTATAGAATCATTTTGGATGACATCTTGTGTAGATGAATGGACAATCTCAAATGTTGGTGTGCCCGGCAAACATCGAATGTTCAAACTTTCACCTTGCTCGGTAGTGAAGGTATGATTGATCTTAACTGTGTTGTATTCACGCATAGTTTCAAGTAAAACTTTAACGCTTTCAAATTTCATATAAGGAGTCTCCTTTCCGGTGATGGAAAGTGACTAAAGAAAGTCTGTAAGAATCCATTTATTACTAGGTCTATCGTAACACAGAAGAGTATCTCGACCTAATTTTATGCCTCTCACGGTAGTTTTCAGCCAGTAGCCATCGTTTCAGGCCCCATTCCATCTCTATATACAGAATAATTTGACTGAAAATTATTTTAAATGTTTTATAGTAGCAAGTCGGGGTAAATAGAAAAGGAAAGAATTTAGAATAACAGTACAAGGAGGGATTACTTTGACACAAACGAAGTGGTGGAAATTAGGCGCTGCGGCAGCTTTATCGATGAGTTTCCTTGCAGCATGTGGCGAAGAAGAACCGCTCGAAGAAGAGCCGCTAGAAGACGTTGAAGATGAAGAAGTAGTAGAGTAATACTGGAAATTGAATAGAAAAAGACCCCGGGTCCTTAGGATTCGGGGTCTTTTTCTACGGTTTTATACTGCTGAAGATGAAAATTTAGCCAGAATGAATTTTTTGATAATTTAAATCTTGCTATTCCTGCAGATGGCTCCAGAACTTTAAAAAGTCTTCTTCGTTCACTCTGAAAAAAACATCGTGTGAACCGTAATAGACGGAACCGTTCTTGAAAAGATCTAATGTGATTCTGGAACCATCGTTCAGATGGATGATCAGTTGCCGAAACCTCTCATCACTTCTGTTTTTATCGGTCCAAGCGCTGGGTCTTCTGCTCCGCAAATCAGGCGCTGCAGCCTCAAGAGCATTGACAAAGGAGTTTACTGCATCCAAATCGATGGATTGGTAATTCTCCTTTTCATTTGCCCAGTCACTATACACTTG
>CAZGMW010000136.1:0-5191 GCA_964526895.1 uncultured Planococcus sp.
TCTTTCATCGACATGCGGTACAGGGTTTTCAGTTCTTTTTTAGGCACCGCGTCTTCTTCGATCGTTTCAACCACTGCTTCATGCGGACCCATTGACGGCACGGTCCGATGTTTGGCATTTTCCATTTCCATCTCGATGCGGTCTGCGTCCACACGGTTGATTGCCGTAAGTTCCGCCTCTGCTTCTCCAAGTTTGCCGGAGCCTGCAGTTTCGACACGGACCTTTACGAGATCAAACGGCCGGTGGAATATCCCTTCAGTATAATTGAGGCTTTGAATCCTTTCGAAAGGTATGTATCTCTTCTTTTTTACAAAAAGGCCGTACTCAATCCGCAATTCTCCTTCTTCAAACCAATAGACAAATCTTTTCCATTTAATGATTCCAATAATCAGTGAAAAGATTACGACCACCAGACCGATCAGCAGCGGCAAAAGCCCCATCCATCCCTGACTGAACATGGCGCTGACCCCACCGTCCCGGAAAATATTTACACCAAAAATTACGATGAACGGAATGATTAACTCTTTCAGGCTCTTCATGAAATTGATAAAAGCGGATACAGGATGCAATTTATAGCGGATATCAGACATCGTCTTCAGCCACCCTTGCCAAAGCCGAAATCATGCCTCGCAATTCATCGGCTTCAGAAGTAATCAATGCAGGTATGGTATGTGTAGTTGCAGCAGTTGAAATGGAAATTTCAGCCAAATCATAACGGCGAAGAATGGGTCCCTGTTCAGTATCGACATGCTGGACGCGCACCATCGGCACCAATGTGCGCGTGACGATAAACAGTCCGTGCTGCAACTCGATTTCCTGCTCCCTGACTTCATAACGCCAACGTTGCCAACGGATTTTCGGAAACAGATAAATCAGCAAAAACGCGAGTAACAGCAGCAAGCCTCCATAAACGGCGTATAGCCACACCGGCCATTCGAAGAAATAAGTGAGTGCAGCCGCACCCCCCGCTAGCAATGCCAGAACGACGGTTTCGATGATTCCATAAAACCGCCAAACTGTTAATCCTTTTCTTGAAATCCTGTTTTTGGGTTGATTGTTCATATCCGATTCCCCATTCCATTGTTCTTACTCTCAGTCTTTCACATTCTTCTTTACGATTCAATAGCAGGAAAGATTCGGCCAAACTTCTTTTGGCCGAATCTTTGCGACGAAAAATAAATATTCCATCAAACTTATAGTCAGCAAATAGCTATTTACATAAAAATAACCCATCAGCAGTTTCCCGCTGATGGGTTATTTGAAAGTTAGATCTTAAGATTCGTGACGGCGAGTGCGTCCAGGACGTCCTCCGCCAGCTGCGCCGGATCCGCCTTCGCGGCGACGGGTTGCACCTGAGCTTGCGCCTCGGCTAGCCGGACGGCCAGAACCTGAGCCTGAAGAACGGTTGCCTTTATAGCCTCCGCCGCTCCCGCTGCGTGAGCCACCAGATTTTCCTTTGTAGCCTCCGCCACCGCGTGATGGCAATGGACGCTCTTCGGAAATTGAAACCGGAACATCTTCCGGCTCTTTAGTCATTGTTTTAAGAGCTGCTGCAATCAAATCAACTGCATCGTGTTTTTCTAGCATCTGAGTTGCAAACTCGCGGTAATCGCCAAGATTGTTTTTCTCAGTCATTTCAAACAATTGTTCCATTGCAACACGTTTTTGGCCAAGTACAGCCTCATTTGCAGTCGGTGGAATCAATGCTTCCATTTTCTTCTTCGTTGTGCGTTCAACGATGCTTAAGTAGCCCATTTCACGTGGTGTTACGAACGTGACAGCGACTCCTTTTTTACCTGCACGGCCAGTACGGCCGATGCGGTGAACGTAGCTTTCAGGATCTTGTGGAATATCGAAGTTGTATACATGAGATACGCCTGAGATATCAAGTCCGCGAGCTGCTACATCTGTTGCAACCAGAATATCGATTTTGCCTGCTTTGAACTGTTTCAAAACGGACATACGTTTTGCCTGGCTCAAATCGCCATGAATTCCTTCAGCCAAGTAGCCGCGGATATTCAAAGCTTTCGCCAATTCGTCAACCCGGCGTTTTGTACGGCCGAAGACGATTGCAAGTTCTGGTTGTTGCACATTCAAAAGACGTGAAAGGAAATCGAATTTTTCGCGTTCCACAGATTTAACATAGAACTGCTCGATGTTTTCAACTGTCATTTCTTTTGATTTAATTTTAACGATTTCTGGAGTCTTCATGAATTTCTCTGCAATTTTGCGGATCGCATCCGGCATAGTTGCTGAGAACAACAATGTCTGGCGAGTATCTGGAACACTCGACATGATTGTTTGGATATCTTCGATGAAGCCCATGTTCAACATTTCGTCCGCTTCGTCAAGGATCAATGTATTAACGTTGTCCAATTTAAGCGTACGGCGGTTGATATGGTCCAAAAGACGTCCTGGTGTACCAACGATAATTTGTGGACGGTTTTTCAATGCACGGATTTGGCGGCTGATTTCTTGGCCTCCGTATACTGAAAGAATGCGCACGTTTTTATCCTGGCCCAATCTGTATAGCTCTTCAGAAACCTGAATTGCCAATTCGCGTGTTGGCGCGATGATCAATCCTTGTACATTGCCGTCTTTAGTGTCGATCTTTTCGATCAACGGAATACCGAAAGCAGTTGTTTTACCAGTTCCCGTTTGGGCTTGTCCGATAATGTCCTTGCCTTCCATACCTAAGCGGATTGTACCTTCTTGAATCGGTGTTGCTTCTTCAAACCCCATGCGTTTTACGGACTTTAAAGTTGTTTCACTGATATTTAACTCTGAAAATTTTACCAAATTTTTTCAATCTCCTTTTGTCTTCATCTTATTTACAAATGGTGTACATTTTAGATGAAATAGCGACAAAGTCGAGCCTTTATGAGGAAGTTTCACGTCGAAAATCATACTCTGTAGTTTTAAGTTCAGAGGGATGTGTGAACAGAAAAAGCTCGGGCGTTGCCGAGCGGTCTGATCGGCGGGTTTTGATGCCCTATAAGTAGAACAAACCGTTTTGCTCAAAAAAATACTCTTCACAGGGAAGAGTGCTTCAAAAATGTATCCATTGCTCTAAATAGAATAACACGCTTTATTTGCACTTGCAATCATTACGCAAAGGTTCCATTAATCAGTTTATTCAACTTGTTTGGCCATAAATGCCAAAGCATGGGCAAACCATTCCTGTGAATCGGCGCTATAGCAAACCAGATGTCCGCCGTTAGGGGAATGGTAAATTTCTTTTCTGACAGAACCGATTTGCCTGTATATATACTCCGCTGTCCTCGGAGGCACAACCCCATCTTTTCTCCCTTGGACGATATAAACCGGCAACGTAAGGTTCCCATAATAAGGTTCCACCATCTTCAATACACGACGAAATTCCAGAGCCGATCTTATTGGCGTATTCAATACTTTGTATTCGTATAAATGAAATAACGGATTTTGCGAGAGTTGTCCTTTAATGGCATCAGCAGCGGCCAGCCGCATTTCTTCCAGCATTTGACCGAGACTGATGTATTTGGCTGCAGTACTCAACAGCACCAGCTTTTCTATTTTATAGCGCATTGCCAAATGCATGGCGATGAGACCGCCCATTGAAAAACCCACGATAATTATTTGATCCGCTTGTTTTTTCAACTCTCTTAAAGCCAGTTCTGCAGTCATCATCCAAGATTCCGCTGTCTTGTTTTTAAGATTCAGCTTGTCACCATGGCCAGGCAATTCCGGTATCTTTATGAGCCAGTCCGTTTTTTCTTCTATATAATCGGCAAAAGGCTGGACTTCGAAAGGTCCGCCGGTAAATCCATGAATGATTAATACTCCGATTGTCACAGTACTTCCTTCTTTCAATTATTGCTCGATGAAAGGTTCAATTACGTTCTCAAGAGCCATTCCGCGTGAACCTTTCACTAAAATGACTGACTTGGAAGAAAGTGATTTATCGAGAAAATCGATAATGGGTGCATAATCATCTTTGCTCCAGATCAACTTCCCACTAAACGTTTCCTGAAGTTTTGTGTAAAGCCATTCCATTCTCGGACCGTATAAACATACTCCATCGATTTCACCATTGATGTATTTTTCAATTGTTTCATGGTATTCCTGTTCCTGGTCACCCAGTTCCAGCATGTCGCCAAGAACCACCCATTTGTCTTCTTTCATCGTCGTCTCACGAATGAAATTCAACGCCGCTTTCATGGAAGAAGGTGCTGCGTTATAAGCATCATTGATGAATGTGGCTCCGCCTTTTGCAGGAATCATTTGCATCCGCATGTCCGTCAGCGCCGCATCTTTAAGGGATTTCCGGATGTCTTCCTCAGTCAAACCGGCTTCCAGTGCTATTAAAATCGCCGATAAGGTGTTTTTCACCTGATGGTTGCCGAGAACCGGAATCGTGAAGGTGGCATCGATAATGCCGCTTACCATAAAGGTGCTGCCGTCCTCAGTTGCTCGAATGTCCGTCACAGTCAATTCGTTGTTATCGTCAAATCCGAATGAAACAGCCTGCGGGAAATTTTCAACGAAAGGCTTAAGCAACGGTTCGTCTCCGTCATAGAACAACTTGCCATGCGTCTCAAGACCGGCTGTAATTTCGAATTTCGCCTGCGCAATCCCTTCCCGCGAACCAAGGTCCTGCATATGCGCCTCTCCAATATTGGTGATGACGGCATAATCCGGCCTTGCCAATTCTGACAGGAATTCGATTTGGCCATATCCGCTCATGCCCATTTCCAGCACAGCAAACTTCGTATCTTCCTCAAGTGACAAAATTGTCAGCGGCAAGCCCAGTTCATTATTGAAATTCCCTTGGGTTTTCTGCACCTTAAAATAAGGCTTCAAGACGCTTGCCACTAAATCCTTAGTCGAAGTCTTGCCGTTCGAACCGGTTATCCCGATTACGGTAGTAGCCAGTTCATCGCGATATGCCCGCGCCATTTCCTGCAACGCTTTTTGGCAGTCATCCACCAGCAGGATCGGCAAGTCATCCGGAGGCGAAGGTTCATCGCGCTGCCAAAGAGCCGCAGCTGCTCCCGCTTCGATTGCATGGCGCACATACTGATGGCCATTGACCTTTTCACCCCGAAACGGCACAAACAGATCTCCCGCCTTAAGCGTCCGGGTGTTGATGGAAACGCCGGTGATTTCAATGCCTTTTAAATTCGTTTTTACATCCAGCCATTTGGCTACTTGT
>CAZGMW010000137.1:0-5182 GCA_964526895.1 uncultured Planococcus sp.
TATATATATGTTGACTGAAGTACAAGTTCGCGAGTTACTCGGAGAAGTACAAGATAAAAATACATAAAAAAGCCCTTTCTTCATGAGAGAAAGGGCTTTTCTGATTGATAGATTAACGTTTCGAGAACTGTGGTGCACGACGAGCTGAACGCAAACCTGGTTTCTTACGTTCTTTCATACGTGGGTCACGAGTTAACAATCCAGCAGATTTAAGTGCTGGACGGAAAGCAGGGTCTACAGTAAGTAGAGCGCGTGCAATTCCGTGGCGTACTGCTCCAGCTTGACCTGTGAAGCCTCCGCCTCTTACGTTTACAAGAACATCATAGCTTCCAAGAGTTTCAGTAGCTACTAGTGGTTGTTTGATGATTTGCTCAAGCGTTTCGTATGGAACGTAATCCGATACGTCGCGGTTGTTGATTGTGATTGTGCCGTCTCCTGGTACTAACCGGACGCGGGCTGTTGAGTTTTTACGGCGACCTGTGCCTAAATATTGAACTTGTGCCAAAGGTGTATCCTCCTCTTATTTACTGATTATTATCCGCGAAGTTGGTAAACTTCCGGTTGTTGTGCTTGATGGTTATGTTCTGGTCCTGCATATACGTGAAGTTTCTTGAAAGTTTGACGGCCAAGAGAGTTCTTTGGAAGCATCCCTTTGATAGCCAATTCAAGCATTTTTGTTGGGTATTTTGTGCGCATTTCAAGTGCTGTACGCTGTTTCAAACCACCGCTGAATTGTGTGTGGCGATAGTAGATTTTGTCCGTAAGCTTTTTACCTGTAAGGTGAATCTTGTCAGCGTTGATGATGATAACGTGATCACCAGTGTCAACGTTTGGTGTGAATGTTGGTTTGTATTTACCGCGTAGGATTGAAGCGACTTCAGAAGCTAAACGTCCAAGAGTTTGCCCTTCTGCATCGACAATCAACCATTTACGCTCTACTTCGTGACCTTTAGCCATGAATGTTGTACGCATGTATATTGTCCTCCTAATAAATCGTATCGTTTTTAATGTTAAAAATACAGTGTTCCGCTGTTCCGTTTTTTCGTTATCCCAAGCACTAATAACCTTCCGGGGCATATCGTGGGGGTAATGAAAATACCATACATCATCTTATAACGCCAGCGCTAAAAAGTCAAGCGTTTTTCTGAAAACACCTGGAATGGTTGCTTCAGCTTTCATACTCTACGTTTTCAAGGTATAAACCATGGGCTGAAGCCGTCTTTCCAGCCGCCGCGCGGTCAGCTGCACGGATGATTTCCCGAATCTCTTCCGGTGTCCGCTTGCCAATGCCCACCTCAAACAATGTGCCTGCTATAATGCGCACCATATTATAGAGAAAGCCGGATCCTTCAATCACCATATGCAATTCTTCACCATGCTCTTCGAAGTCCAGACGCCGGATGGTCCGGACTTTATCTACCACTCCGGTATTCGCGGCGCAAAAGCTGGAAAAGTCATGGGTGCCCAAGATCGCTTTTGCCGCCTTTCGCATAGCATCAACGTCCGGCCGCTGTTTAAGATGCACCATATAATTGCGGGTAAAGGGGCTGATGACCTTACTGCGATCCCATTTATAGCGGTACGTTTTACCGGCTGTATGGTAACGTGCATGAAATTCGGATGACGCTTCTTCAATAGAAGAAACGCGTATATCTTCCGGCAGCAGTACATTCAGCGCCTTCAGCCACCCTTCGATCGGTATGTTGAAATCCGTATCAAAATGGATCACCTGGCCTGTGGCGTGTACTTTCGCATCCGTCCGGCCGCTTGCCACGACTTGCACATCACGGCCTTTATGGATGTTCTTCAGCACTTTCATTAATTCCATTTGAATTGTCCGGGCTTCCGGCTGTATCTGATAGCCCGCAAACCCCGAGCCATCATAAGAGATGGCCGCTTTCATTCGTTTCATAATTTCTCTCCTTACACCCGGAAATACCATAACACCGCTGTCAGGCCTGCGAGCAGCACTAAACTGAGCGTATCCGCCAGCTGCCAGTTCAACTGACGGAAGCGTGTTCTGCCCTCTCCGCCGCGATAACCCCGGACTTCCATCGCCGTCGCAAGATCTTCTGCGCGCTTAAAGGCACTGACAAACAACGGAATGAGCAAAGGCACAACCGCTTTGACCCGTTCTTTTATCGGACCTGAGCCGATATCAGATCCACGTGCCATTTGCGCTTTTATAATCTTACCGGTTTCATCCATTAACGTCGGGATAAAACGCAGTGAAATCGACATCATCAGCGCCAGTTCGTGCACCGGCAATTTAATTTTTTTAAATGGACCAAGCAGGACTTCGATGCCATCCGTTATAGAAATTGGCGAAGTCGTCAGCGTCAGGATGCTGGTCATGAACACCAGCACCAAAAATCTGACAGATATGAAAATCCCTTGCCTTAAGCCTTCTTCATAAACTTCTATAAAGCCGAAACTGAACAGGAGATCTCCTTCCCTGGTGAAAAAAAGATGCAGGAAAAAAGTGAAGATCAAAAGAATAAAGACCGGTTTTAAGCCGTTTATCAAAAAATATAGGCGAATTTTCGAGAGTAAAACTACCAGTAAAGTGAATCCAAGCAATATGGCATAACCCCAAGCATTATTGGCAACGAAAACAATGGCGATAAACAGAAAGACAAAAAGGATCTTTGCCCGTGGATCCATCCGATGGACCACAGAATCGCCAGGGATGAACCTGCCGAAAATCATTTTCTCCATCATAGGGATCCGCTCCCTTCCGACATAGCCAATGCAATGTTCTTGGCCAACACTTCTTCAGTCAATGAAATACCTTCTAGCTTCACACCTGTCCGCTCCTCGAAATCACGCTGAAGCCTGACACTGCGTGGCGGTTGAAGGCTGTAGTCCTGCAATTGCTCTTCATTTGAAAAGATTGTTTTCGGTTCGCCTGCCACCACACAATGCCCTTTATGCATAATCGCGACGCGGTCCGCGTATCTGGCGGCATCTTCCATGCTGTGGGTCACCAACACCGTTGTCAGGTTTTTCGTAATATGCAATTCATGGAACAAATCCATAATTTCTCTCCGGCCCCTTGGATCGAGACCGGCCGTCGGTTCATCCAGCACCAGAACTTCCGGTTCCATCGCCAGAACACCGGCTATAGCAACACGGCGCATTTGGCCGCCGGATAAATCGAAAGGTGATTTTTCCAGCACGCCATCCGGCAAGCCCAATTGCACTACCAGTTCCCGTGCCCGTCGTTCAGCTTCTTTTTCAGGCACACCGAAATTCAGTGGACCGAACATAATATCCTTTAAAACCGTTTCATCAAAAAGCTGCTGTTCCGGAAACTGAAACACAATTCCGACCCGGCGTCTGATATCCCGGAGATCTTTCGCCTTAACACCGGCTTCAATCTTTCGGTCTCCGATCATGACAACGCCTTCTGTAGGTTTTAACAGCGCATTCAAATGCTGCAGCACTGTCGATTTGCCGGAACCGGTATGGCCGATGATCGCTGTATAGGAGCCTGACGGAATATGAAGATTAACATCCGTTAATGCCCTTTTTTCAAATGGCGTATCTTCCGCATAACTATAGCCTACGCCTTCGAGTAATATTTCCACAGTTCATCCACCAACTTATCCTCTGTCATATGTTCTTCTTGAAGTTCCACGCCAGCTTCCTGCAATAAATGCGTCATGCGCATCGCAAAAGGCAGATCCAGACCCATCTCCGTCAATTCATTGCCTCTTTTAAAGACCTCTTTCGGCGGACCTTCCACACGCTTGCTGCCTTTGTTCATGACAATGATGCGTTCTGCCAAAGCCGCTTCTTCCAAGTCATGCGTGATGGAGATGACCGTTAAACCGGTTGACTCCCTTAATCGGCGAATCGTCTCTATGACTTCCATGCGTCCTTGAGGGTCAAGCATGGAAGTGGCTTCATCCAAAATCAGCAACTTCGGACGCATAGCAAGCGCACCTGCTATCGCTACCCGCTGCTTTTGCCCTCCGGAAAGATGATGTGGCTCATGGTCTCTATATTCTTCCATCTTTACTTGGTTCAAAGCCTCATGGACTCGGTCAACCATTTCTGCATGCGGAACTCCGTTATTCTCCAATGCGAAAGCGACATCATCTTGTACAGTCGCCCCCACAAATTGATTGTCCGGATTCTGAAAGACCATCCCCATATGCGATCGGATTTCCCATAACGTCTCTTCAGACATGGCATGTCCCAAAACCTCCACTTTTCCTTCTCCGGAAAATAGCAGGCCATTCATCAATTTTGCGATCGTTGATTTACCTGAACCGTTGTGGCCGACAAGAGCAATCCATTCTCCTTGTCGAACAGAAAAAGATACATTTTCCACTGCCGGCAACACCGTTTCATCTTCTGTATTATATGTGAATGTCACGTTTTCGAATGACAAAATTTCCGTATTCATCTGAACTGACCTCCTCTGGCTCATCTCATCTCATCTCATCTCTACTCTACTCGGTAGAAGAAGCATATGTAAAATGAATAAAAAAAAGCGCGCACCTCATTCAGAGAAATGCGCTTTTCTGTCTCTATGGCTCCCTGGTTGCTTAAGCCGGGGTTGAATGAGGTGCGTAGAGCTAGACAAGACGCCGCCCATTAAGGCTCGCTCATCATAACACTCAGCTTTTCATATGTGTCGTATAAATCATTATGCTAAAAGAAGAGGGTGTGAACCCTCTTCGGAAGAATCGATCATGCCGAGGCAGAAATCGACTCAGAAGATAAAATTAAACTAATTCGATAATAACGATTGGTGCGCCGTCTCCACGACGAGGTCCCATTTTCATGATGCGCGTGTAGCCGCCTTGACGCTCAGCGTAACGTGGTGCAACATCATCAAACAATTTTTGCAAAGCAAAGATTGTGTTTTCGTTACCTTCTTCATCAGCAGTTGTTACTAGTTCACGGCGGATGTATGCTGCAGCTTTACGGCGAGCATGAAGATCCCCACGTTTACCTAGAGTAATCATTTTTTCAACAGTCGAGCGCACTTCTTTCGCACGAGCTTCAGTCGTTTGAATGCGTTCGTGTACGATTAAGTCTGTTGTAAGGTCACGTAATAGTGCTTTACGTTGAGAACTTGTACGTTGAAGCTTTCTCATTGAAGTTTCCCTCCTTTGTTAAATAGTTCGGATCCGACTTTGAACTCAGTCTTCTTTACGAAGGCCCAGCC
>CAZGMW010000138.1:0-1144 GCA_964526895.1 uncultured Planococcus sp.
GCGGGCTGATTTTTAGTAATGCAGAGAAAAGAGCAGGCGAATGGACTGAAGATCGGCTCATGCGCGTCATTAATGGAACCGGAACAGTGCTGCACACGAATCTGGGGCGCGCGCGGTTGAGCAAAAAGGCAGTCGAACACGTCACACGTGCAGCTGGAGATTACTCCAATCTGGAATATCGCATAGATGAAGGTAAACGTGGTTCGCGCCATGATATTCTCGAAGAGCTGATCAAACAGTCGACAGGGGCGGAAGCGGCCATGGTCGTAAACAACAACGCTGCGGCAGTGTTTTTAACGTTGAGCGCATTGGCGAAAAACAAAGAAGTCGTCGTGTCTCGTGGCCAGCTTGTTGAAATCGGCGGATCGTTCCGTGTTTCTTCTATAATGGAAGAAAGCGGTGCGATCCTGCGGGAAGTCGGCACAACCAACAAGACGCATTTATTCGATTATGAAAACGCAGTGAATGAAGAAACCGCTATGCTCATGAAAGTCCATACAAGCAATTTCATCATGTCCGGTTTTACCGCAACAGTGGAAACGGAAGCATTGGCGGAATTGAAGAATCGCCATGAGGGACTGATTTTCTACGAAGATTTGGGCAGTGGTGCGCTGTACGATTTTAAAAAACAAGGCATAGGCAATGAACCTCATGTGCGGGATGTAATCGCCTCGGGTGTGGATATCATCAGCTTCAGCGGAGACAAATTGCTCGGCGGTCCTCAGGCTGGCATCATCGCCGGCAAGAAAGATATCATCAGCCAATTGAAGAAGCATCAGCTTGCGCGCGTGTTGCGCGTCGACAAAATGACGTTTGCAGCTTTAGAAGAGACATTGAAGGCATATATAGCTGGCGGTGATGCAGTGCTGGAGATTCCGACAGTGCGGGATATTATGCGTTCTGCCGATGAAATTAAGCAGCAGGCAAAGAATTTTATCTCCGCATTGGAGTCGCGAACAGGTGATTATCGGCTAGAAATGCTGGAAGGCACCTCGCAAATTGGCGGCGGCACGATGCCGGAAGTCGGAATAGCGACGCACTTGATGGCCATCAGTCATGAAAAGATCACGGCCCAAGGACTGGCAGCGCGTCTGAGAGAAAATCGTCCGCCGGTCATAGCGAGAATACAGGACGCTAAAGTGTG
>CAZGMW010000138.1:1244-5181 GCA_964526895.1 uncultured Planococcus sp.
GTCTGAGAGAAAATCGTCCGCCGGTCATAGCGAGAATACAGGACGCTAAAGTGTGTATTGATTTTCGCACCGTTCAAGAAGAGGAAATGGATGAAGTGGTGCAAGCCTTTGTTGATATTGCACAAATGATATAGAAAGAACCCGGTTCAACCCTTTTGTAATCAGAAGGTTGAGCCGGGTTCTTTTCACTTTGACGTTAAGGAAGGGTTGGTTTAGGAAGTCAGACGGTTTCCACCGCACTGGCCTGCAGCCAATTTTCCATCGCTTCAAACGCATGCTGGGCGTCAGAATAGCCTTGCTTGAACAATTGGTCGAGTTTCTCGGGATCGCGTTCGGCCCGCTTTACTTTAATATCTACCGAAGGGCGGATGACAAACACTTTGCCTGCTTTTTCCAGCCGTTCGATTTCTTCCAATTGATCGTTATAAAGTTTCCAGCGCATTTCGAGTGCATGCGTCAGACCCATATAATTCTTATAGAAGTAACGGCCTGTCTTAGAGAAGCGCGAAGGTTTCTTGCGGTACCCTTTACTTTTCGTCAGGACGATAACCGGCTTTTCAACGCCGTCTGCGATAGCCTTTTTAAACGGTATCGGATCCGCCACACCGCCGTCCATCAGCTGATGGCCCTTATAAGTCACAGCTTTGGACATGAATGGCAAGGAGCTTGATGCGCGAATGATCGACAGGATATCATTTGGGCTTTCACTTTTTTCGAAATAAACAGGTTCACCCGTCAAACAATCCGTCGTGCCAATGACAAAGCGTTCTTTTGCAGCGTTGAAGGACTGAAAATCGAATGGCAACAACTTGTTCGGAATCTGGTCAAAAATCAGATCCATACCGAACAACTCTCTTTTTTGCATAAGGTTGCGAAGCGAAATATAGTCGGGATGACGCACATAATCGACCATCACCGATCTGTTTCTGCCAGGCTGCCTGGATATATAGGACGCCGCGTTGCATGCGCCGGCGGAAACACCGATAACATACGAAAAATACCGCTCTTTTTCCATGAAATACTCCAGCACTCCTGCTGTATAGATTCCCCGCATACCGCCGCCTTCCAGGATTAAGCCGTTGTCGTACATATCGATCTCCTCCTGACTATTCACACAGATTATTGTTCCGGGTCCATCAATTCTCCGGTTTCTTCATCGTAAAATCTTAACAGATCTTTAGTTATCAGGTTATCAGAATAGCCCAATTCTGCAACAGCCTCATCTATATAAGGCGCACATAGACTCAATTCTACAGTCTCGCCTGTACCATTTTCATAGCACGTATTTCCGGCATAGACATAATCATTGGTTATAAAACGTCCGTCCCGTAAAATGACGAATTCCTCATGTTCAGGAGCAAATAAATCGTTGCCGAATTGCATATCAGACCCGGCATCAACACCAAGCAGATTCAACAATGTAGGGCGCAAGTCGATTTGACCGCCGATTTCTTTATTTGTATGGCCTTTATCGTATCCCGGAATATGGACGAAGAGGGGCACGCGCTGCAATTGAGCAGACTCATAAGGCGTAATTTCTTTACCCAGGTACTGGGCCATGGCCGTGTTGTGGTTTTCAGAAATGCCGTAATGATCTCCGTAAAGGACGATTACGGAATTTTCATATAAACCGCTTTCCTTCAAGTCAGTAAATAATTCTTTTACGGCTTCATCCAAATAACGGGTGGTTTGGAAGAAACGGTTGAGCGTACCTGATTCTGAATCGAACTCTTCAATCATTTTATCTTCTTCATCGAGAGTGAATGGATGGTGATTGGTCAACGTAATCAGACGGCTGTAAAAAGGCTGTGGCATTTCAGCCATATGGGCAACTGACTGCTCGAAGAAAGGAATATCCTTCATGCCCCAGTTCACTGCCTGCCCTTCACCGACCTCATAACTTTCGATATCGAGAAATTCATCAATGCCCATGGATTCGTACATCATGTCCCGGTTCCAGAAGCTTTTCGTATTGGCGTGCTGCACATTCGTCGCATAGCCATTATTGCCGAGTTTTTCAGCCATCGAATTAAAGGTGTTGCCGGCGTGTGTGAAAAATACTGCACTGCCTCCTAGAGGATAGAGTGAATTTTCCAGCAGGAATTCAGAATCCGAAGTTTTGCCGAGCCCGGTCTGATGGTAGAGGTTCGGGAAGTAAATCGTATCTTTGTCTTCAGTCAATTCATTCAGAAATGGTGTGACTGTTTCACCATTCATTTCTGCGTTGATGGTGAAAGTCTGCATCGATTCCAGTGTAACGATAATCAGATTTTTACCTTCAGCAATCCCTTCCATCTCAGTGGAAGGATCAACGTGGTGAGTCCGGACGTGGTTGTTTACTTCGACAAGTTCTGAGCTGTCGGCAAACGCGCGCTGCGCCTGTGATTTCGACTGAATGTAGATATCATACAGATGGTAATTGTACATGCCGATATTTTTCACAAGCATCTCGCGGTCAAAGCTGCGGGTCAGAAGTTGAGGCCTTTCGGCTTCTGCCAGTCCGAGATTCAGCAACATCACAGCTGCCGACAGCAGGAAATAAGCCTTGCGTCCAGCAGTTGATGCCATTTTCTCGGTCGTCGCCGGAAGAAATTTTATGGCGAGCAGGACAAGGAACACGTCTGAGAAGTAGAAGATGTCCGTGATAAACACGCTCGCTGCGGCGCTTGAACCGAGATCCCCGAAATTATCGGTCTGGAATAGGACCGGCAAGGTGATGAAATCCGAAAAGAACCGGTAAAATGCAATGTTTCCGTAAAGGACGATGGAGGTTAACAAAGTCATTGCTACAAGGTAACGGTTTCTGTTTGCCGGTTTTTTTATAAAGAGTGCCGCTCCATAAAGAAATAATAATAAACTCAGTGGGCTGATAAACAGGATGAATTCCTGCATCAGATTGTCGATGGTGATTGAAAATCCAACTTTGTAGACAATATATGTTTTCAGCCAGGTGGCTAAAACTGCGATTGCCAAAATACTGTGTGTCGGCCATTTTTTGCGGTCCATTTAAAAACTCCTTTGTGATAAATAGTTCATACATTGATATCGATGGGCGTTTCTTGATTCGTTTCAATGATAGTAATTTCATTTTAACACATAAAAAGTTATTTTCCCATAAAGGTTACATTTCGGGAATAATGGTGCTACACTATTTTCATTGCAATATCAGCTGGCTCGATGAAACAAGCCATATGAAATAAAAAACAAAGGAGAAAGACATGTTAGAAAAAATCAAAAAAGAATGGTTCTTCAATATTAAAGGAGATGCACTGGCTGGTCTGGTCGTAGCGCTCGCTTTAATACCGGAAGCCATCGCCTTTTCAATTATTGCAGGTGTTGATCCAATGGTCGGCCTGTACGCCTCGTTTCTGATTGCCGTCATTATCGCATTTGTCGGCGGACGTCCCGGAATGATTTCCGGCGCGACCGGTGCCATGGCGTTATTGATGGTGCCGCTTGTCCAGGATCACGGGGTGGAGTATTTGCTCGCCGCCACCATCCTGACTGGGGTTATTCAAATTCTCTTCGGCGTCTTCAAGGTCGCGAAGGTTATGAAGTTTATTCCACGCGCCGTCATGATCGGCTTTGTGAATGCTTTAGCCATTCTGATCTTTATGGCGCAAGTGCCGCATTTCCTGGGTATCAATAACATCACTTACGTTTTCGTGGCGGTTACGCTCGTTATCGTATATCTGGTGCCAAGATTCTTTAAATCGATACCCGCACCACTGATTGCCTTAGTGTTTTTAACTGGTGCCGCAATTTTTGGCGGATTCGAACTTCGGACAGTCGGTGACTTGGGGACAATCACCCAATCACTTCCATCATTCCTGATTCCCGATGTGCCGTTTACAATTGAAACGTTCATGATTGTTCTGCCGTTTTCGTTGGCATTAGCCATCGTCGGTTTGTTGGAGTCGCTGTTGACGGCCAATAT
>CAZGMW010000139.1:0-5156 GCA_964526895.1 uncultured Planococcus sp.
TGGAGTCTAGACACAAGAAAACCGGAAACAAAGACGAAAAGCCACGCCCGTTCCATTGTCCAAGGGAATCGGAGCGCAGCTTTCAATTACATTCTAGAATTATTTACGATGATTCTCTTTTTTCGTTTGGATTACCATGAATAGACCTGTCAGGAAAAAAATGACGCCACTTGCGCCCCAGGCGAGATCATAGGGAAGCACATCCATGCCATAACGTATTTGGTGAAATCCCAAGAGTTTATGTACAACCACTGCATCAAACAGAAGATATATCCCCGATCCCATAAAAGCGGAACCTACCCATCGTTTGGGCCATAACGCATTCCGTCTGCGCAGACTGGAGAGCAGGAAGAGCCCTGTAATGGTGGCAATCCATGCAAATAAATTCAATAAACCATCTGAAAAGATTCCCGTTTCTTCACCTGCAAGATCGTAAAAATGATTCCATTGCAGTAATTGATGAAATATCGTTCCAATTGCGAACGCCATGAGGCCGATTCCAAACAGCAGGCCAGACCAAAAGTTGCGGGCAGCAAAGACAGCCCGATTTTTCAAGTTCCCATAAGCGACTGTCTTGTCTGAATTGGTTGCCATCCCATCCTCCTCCGAAAACTCCAGCTTTTAAAAGACTAGCTATATCATCTGCTATTTAATAACCGGACATACTTTTTTATTATCATTGTCGAATCCATCCAACATGAAAATTTATAAATACAACATAACCTAATTAAGCATTAATTCTCTCTTAGGATAAAATACCCCTTTTTTCATCTTTATAAACAAATAAAGACTAATATTGATAGCAATTTACCACTATTATTACTTAAGAAAAAGTTCTCTGATATGTGCATATTGGAACAGCGATTGTCTCTTCCAATTCTTTAATGTAATCGAGTGATGCTGTTAACCCCTGCTTTTATCGATCAATCTTAGCACCTGTATTAAGCTACAGTCGCACTTCAAGAATAGATCTTTAAAATTCCGGTCTTTAAATAAGCGATTTTCAATATCTCTCCAAAAGAAAAAACCTGAAAACACCCCGGTAAAACGCGGTGGTTCCAGATTCTTCATCATCATTGAACTTGTCAATTTGGGTAAAGCAACTAACGCAAGCCTATATAATATGAAATCCTTCAGCTTCTATCCTTTTTATAATCTGCTCTTCCGAGATCTGATTCTCGTCAAAGCTGATATTGACTTCTCCCTCTTCCACGTCCACCAATGCTCTTTCAATTTCTGGAATGTCAGCTAAAATCTCTTCCAGGGATTGAATCGGTTTTTCTTTAGTTGCCTCTTTTACACGAATGTTCATCGTTGGCATCAAATCATCCTTTCGGTTATAGGCTAATTTTATAGTTGTTTTTCCTGCAATCTCTTTAAATCTTCCCGATGTCCCATTACTACGAGTATATCTCCTTCATCAATTACATCGTCCGGATGGGGAGCTATATTTACATCTTCGCCTTTTTTAACTGCCAGCGTAATACAATTGAACTTCAAGCGTATATCCAACTCCAGCAGCGATTTTCTGGCGATTTTTTTAGTAGCTGCCACCTCGACGATACTGTAGTCTTTTGAAAGATCGATATAATCAACGATTTTTTCGGAATCGACATGGTGGGCGATACGGATGCCCATTTCATTTTCCGGTTGAATAACCCGGTCTGCCCCAACTTTTTCAAGTATTTTTTTATGTTGCAGGTCACGTGCTTTTACCCAGATTTTTTCCAGCCCGATTTCTTTCAGCATAAGCGTGCATAGCACACTTGCCTGCAAGTCATCGCCAATGGCTACAATCGCCTGGTCAAAATTCCTTACGCCCAACGCTTTCAGCTGCGATTTATCCGTTGCATCAGCAACAGATGCCTGAGAAGCATATTCAGCTACGTTTTCCACTTTATCCGGATCCATGTCCAAGGCCATCACTTCGTGTCCCAGACTGTATAATTCCCTGCATACACTGCTGCCAAACCTTCCCAGGCCGACAACAACTATTTGTTTCTTCTTCATGGTATCTCCTCATTTCCAATAGAACTAAAACTCCATTTTCATCTTGCCATCCTCCAGAATGAGTTTGGCGTTGAACTTTTTGCCATTCTTTGAAACAAACCCTTTCATAACGGGCGTTTTGCCTTTCGTACATAAATACTCGATTGTTTTCGCGGTCAGCCTCTTTTTCAGAAAGATCCCTGGAAATGATTGCTTGCATCCATTGGCATGTTCCGTGCAGCTAAAGGATCCCCGGCTGGAGATGATACTGCCTTTTTTGCAGCGTGGACAAAGAGCAATCGCATTTTTACTGTTATCCAATTGCACCTGGTCCGGCAAGCCATTCGACTGCAGCTGAACCGGCACATCTGCCAGCAGCTTTTCGATGAACTTACCAATGGTCGCCAAAAATACTTCAGGAGAGCCTTCTCCGCGGCCTATTTTTTTAAGATAACTTTCCCATTTGGCTGTCATGGACGGGCTGGACAATAAATTACCTTCGATTGCCTGGCACAAAATTCGGCCTTTATCTGTGATGGTAACGATATTTTTGGTTATTTTGATATACTCGTGCCTTTTGATGGTTTCAATGATACCACTTCGGGTCGCTTCGGTGCCAAGACCTTCCACTTCCTTCAAAATCTCGATATCCTCGGCATCTTCTGCGAATTTCCCGCATGTTTTCATCATCGCGATCAATTGGCCTTCTGTATAAGGCTTAGGTGGAGTCGTCATGCCTTCTTTCACGGCCACTTTCGCTGCGACGGTCTCCTTGCCACGAAGTTCAGGGAGCGCTGGATCCGTTTTACTTTCTTTTGACTGAGGAAATAATTCCTTCCATCCTTTTTCGATTTCAGTTTTGCCCGTAGTGAAAAAATGCAGACCTTTTACATCAGTCGTTACTTTCGTTTCCGCATAACGATAATCCTTGTGGAACATCGCAAGCGTCGTACGCAGAACTTCTTCGTACAAATTGCGGGCGTCAGGGGCGAGGCCGTTCAACTTCCGGTCAGTCGGGATGCTTTTCGTCGGAATGATGGCATAATGCTCCTGTACTTTCGAATTATCTACAAATCTCTTTTTAGGTGTTCTCGAAGCGACCGGAAATTCCGCACCAATTAATTTTTGATAGCTTTCCACTTGGTTCGCCAAGTAATTGAATTCCGCGTTCGTAATATGCTGAGTATCTGTTCGCGGATAGCTCACCAATTTCTTTTCATAGAGAGTCTGCATTACTGACAGCACTTTCGCCGGACTGTATTTCCACTTTCTATTTGCAGCTGCCTGAAGCGTCGACAAAGAATGCAGCTGAGGTGCCGGCTGCCGTTTTTCAGTCGTCTTAACTTCGAGTACAGTACCTTCTTCTTTTGGCTGGATAGCATGTTTCGCGAGAAGATCTTCCGCTTCCTGCCGAACTTTCGCTTTTATTTTTGCCTTGCCTTTGTACTTTCCTTTTTCAGCCTTGAATTCGCCCTCTACTTCATAAAAGGCTTCAGGAACGAAAGATTCTATTTCTTTCTCGCGCTGATAGATCAAATAGACAGTCGGCGTTTGAACTCTGCCGATGGCGAATACTTCCCGTATCCCTTTTTCCTGCAGAAGCAGCGAATACAGACGAGAACCGTTCATGCCAACCAGCCAGTCACTGATTTGCCTTGCCCTTGCTTCCTGATACAGCAGAAGATCCTGCTTATTGTCACGAAGCTGCTGAAACCCCTTCCGCACTTCGTCCGCTTCGAGTGAATTGATCCACAGCCGTTTGATCATCTTTCCTTTAGCCCCGGTATGATAATAAATGCTGTAAAAAATATTCGATCCTTCGCGGTCGACGTCACATGCATTAATAATTGTATCTGTCTGTTGGATCAACTTCTTGATGATATTGAATTGCTGGTATTTTCCTCTTGCAACTTGGAATTGATAATCTCCCGGCAAGATGGGAAGTGCCGCGAGCGACCATTTCGCCCATTTCGGATCGTAAGCTTTCGGCTCTTTCAATTCCACCAGATGGCCGATTCCCCAGGTGATATAGGCGCCTTCCGGAAAAATTGCGTCCGGCATGATTTCCAAAAAACCTTCCCTTTTAGCCGTCTTGAATGCTTCCGCGTATGCTTTTGCCTGGCTCGGCTTTTCAGCCACGATCACTGGTTTCATCTGTTTCTTCCTTTCAAGAACTGTCTTTTCTTTATTGTACCCTGCCGGTCAATATTTCATAACCAATAGACATCGGGTGTATGTGTAGATTCTGGCTGTAAGCGGTATAATAATAAAAAAGAGGAGGCATTGCCATGACTGGAAAATCCGCATTGATCGCAGGAGCAACAGGCTTGACCGGCAGCAAGCTGGTGGAAGTTCTGCTGAATCATCCTGAATACGATAAAATAACTGTTTTCGTCCGCCGTCCGTTGGCTCTGGAACATCCAAAACTGGAGCAAGTCCAAATCGATTATTACAGACTCGAAGACTATAAAAAGCATTTTCAGGTGGATGATGTATTTTGCTGTCTGGGAACGACCATTAAAAAGGCAGGGTCACAAAAAGCTTTCAGAAGAGTGGATTACGATTATCCTGTGGCGTTGGCACAACTTGCAAAATCAGCCGGAGCAAAAAAATTCCTGGTCATTTCCGCAATGGGTGCCGACTCCCGCTCTAATATTTTTTATAACCGGGTCAAAGGCCAAACGGAAGACAGCCTCAAAAAAATGAAACTTTCCGCGTTACATATTTTCCGCCCTTCTCTTCTGCTGGGCGACCGGAAGGAATTTCGAGTTGGCGAAAAAGCCGCCAGTCTGATTTCCCCTGTCTTCAGTCCGTTTCTGCGCGGCAGCATGAAAAAATACAAACCGATACAAGCTGAACAAGTTGCGCAAGCAATGTGTGCAGCAGCACTAAGTGAAAGCGACGGCACCCATGTATATACGTCTGATAAAATTGCCGAACTAGCAGAACAATAAAGCATTATGGTCTTTAAACCTTCCCATTTCAAAAAAGACGCCAATGAACGCCGTTTTATATGTTTTATTCCTTTTATTTTAATTACTTTAAATTATCAATTTCCAAATTAAGGCTTTCCTGCCCATTACTAATGGAATACTGTCCGTTACAAATTCGTCCGAAAAAAAGAAGAACCATCAGCTGCAAAAGTCGCTGATGGCTCTTCTTTTTAT
>CAZGMW010000140.1:0-5153 GCA_964526895.1 uncultured Planococcus sp.
ATTTGAAATATACAATACATTCTCTCTCAGTTACCATAATACCTTTAATAGTCTCAAGCATTCCTTCAATAGTTAACATCTTGATTGTATTCCCAATTATTGTTAACAATCAACAACAAATTATTTGCTAAATAAGGCTGTAATTTTGTGTGTTATGCTGAAATTATCTTATGAAGAGAAAAGGAGATTGGCGGGAGTACACATGATAGAGCGTTAAGGTCGATAGGAAAATCTAATTTTTGTACAGCACTTTGAGGATTATAGGGAACTAGCATTTAGCAAGGAGAAACTAAGTGGAAAAGATAAATTGCCTTTAGCTAATAAACTTCTGGAGAATAATCCAAATGCTTCTAAAATCTCCGGCCAATTAATCAGAATCTCTTCCGCTATTAATATCTTTAAAAACGGTTGGGAAAAGGAAGCTCTAAAAAAGTTATTGCATCGACCCATTCTTCGATTAACATACCAGCCCATAACAGAAATATTATAGCGATAGTTAAATCTTGCCTTAATTCTCGCGATGCAGAACCAACCTGGAAACCAGCAACGTATTCAAGAACGGACCGGGAGAAGATTGGAAATTGATTAGAAAAAAAGGGAGGAAAGCTGAATGCCAAAGGTGAAAATCACTGAAATGAAGAAACATCTTCAATCTTATGATAAGAAAGATCTGATACGGCTGATTGTCGAACTATCGAAAACAAGTAAGGAAGCACAGGATTATTTAACTGCTGAAGTGCAAGGGGAAGCGGCGGTTTCTGAGTTGTATGAAGAGGCTAAGCAGCAGATCACAAATGAGTTTTTCCCGGCAAAAGGAGAACCGAAACTCCGTCTTGCGCGGGCAAAAAAAGCAATCAGCAATTTTGGCAAGTTCACTGATGACCGCGTGCTGAAGACCAATCTGATGCTCCATTACGTTGAGATGGGAACTGATTTTACAATTGCTTATGGGGATATTGATGAACCGTTTTACAATAGTATGGCATCGATGTTCAATCAAGTTGTCAACGCATGCAATGAAGAGCCGGCCATGCTTTGGGAATTTGGTGACCGGCTTGACCATGTTTACTCAGATGCAGGACAAGTGGGATGGGGCTATCAGGAGGATTTAGCCAACAGTTATTACTTATTGGAATGGCCGGAAGGAGAAAAAAAGTAGGGAGCGAATTTGGAATAATAAATATCCGGTCTCTTATATTATGTACGTAACGTACGTTATGTGCTATTATGGAAGAAAAGGAGGAAGGGCAATGTTATCGACTCTTAATGCTACTGATGTCCGCAAGAATTGGGGGCAATTCAATGATGATGTCATTCGAGTAGGTCCCCGTTTTGTAAAGCGCAGCCGCGATGAATGGGCAGCTTTGAGTTCTGAACAACTTAAAGCAGCTTTTGACTCTTTTCGATTTAAAGCGGAATTTTCCAGAGAAGAAGACAATAGTGTAACAATGACTTTAGAAGGATTTGATTTGGTTGAGAACGCGGAAACCAAAGAAGAGGTAATTGATCTGATGGCTGATTCATTGGCTGATTATGCAGAAGATTATATGGCTCAGTTTACATTGTATAGTAACTCTCCCAATCGTAAGAAACATTTCCCTTATTTGATGAATGTGATGGCTCAATCCGATACTGAGGCAGTGAAGGCTTTGATAGATGCCTAGTTTCAGAGAAATTGAACGTTTTGTCGCCGCGATGGATGGGAAGAATACAAGAAGAAAGGCCATCACATCTATTTTATGAAGATAATGGAAGACGGTACTGTTAAAAGAACGAAGGTATCAAGAGGTACTGGTGAAGTTAAAGGACATTTATGGAAAGAAATTTTGAAAAAACAACTTCAAGTTACAGAAGAAGAGTTCAATGACATTAAGTAAGCCTACTAATAGGCAAATTTATATCCCATACATTTCCACACCCTCTGCGTCAACATTCCGGGTGTGGATTCTTCATTTTATTCATCGGTATAAGTTGTTTGGGAATTGCTTGGTACGTAAGGGAAATGTGGGCATTGTTGGAAAATGGATGAGATATCACGATTGCTTCATCAAAACCATAGGCAAGTAGAGCGGCAAACCCCTCACCACTCAAAATCTTCCGGATAATCCTCTTTAAATCGGATTTCCGATTCATGCACATTTAATTCACGGGCGGCATTATGAACTGCTTCTCTGGCCTCCATATAGTTGTGGTCCAGTTCACCGACGCGCTTGGCCATGATGCTGATGTTGGCCAGCCGTCTTTCCGGTTTCATTTTCAGAAACTTGATGTTCAGTTGATCCACGTATTGGGTGGGGTAGTTGTTGTACAATCCGTAGCTGTAATTACCCCAGGGACGGATGTATTTTTTGATATGGCCGAATTTTGATTCGGACAAGGTTTCTTGCAGACAGCGGGCGACGGCTCCCTGGAATTTGCGGACGGCTATGATAGTCGGGTCCCAAGGATGCGTGTTGGTCCGCTTTTCATACAGTTCGATAAAATCATTTAATGAAAAGGAAACGAATAATAATTCCGGCCACATCACTTCGAATGTCAGATAAATATTGGTTTCAGGTCCGATGATCGGCATATGGCGTGCCCGTTCCCTGTCAAAACCGTTCGGCACAGCTATCGCACCGCGGCCGCCCATCAGCGAATGGCGGATGTCGTAACATACGCCAAGCACACGGAGCCTGACTGAATCATAAGAAGGAAGTTCTCCTTCTTCTCCAACAATCAGATGCAGCGCTTCGTATAATTCATCCAGATCCTGATAGTCACCGGCAACGGTAACGCCGGCGTAATGTGGGGTGTTGTTGATTTGCAGCATGTGAGGGATCTCCTTTAGGTTTTTGTTTTATTGTAGCAAATATCTAACTTCTTGATACAAGGAAGAGGCCCGCGGCTAGCGCGGGTAAACGGGCGCTAGCCGCGGGTAAATGATGTTTTGCCGCGGGTATACACGACTTTGGCGCGGGTAAACATGCCGCAAGCGCGGATAACCATCAATCTGCCGCGGATAAGCGGGTTCGAGGCACATAAAATGGGAGGCGCTGCCTTGAAAAGAAGCGTTTCTGAACGAATTTCCAGCATTACATTTCACTTCTGCACAAGAAACTACCCCAAACGCATCAGCAACACATAAAATTTATTTTAAAGTCTCCCGATATCTGCTGCAGCATAGCGGGGTATCATAGACCGCCATCCTCCTTTTAAAAGAATCCCCTATTCAACCCCAAACCTACACAGGTTATAATCAACCCAGGGGGAATTCTCATGAACTTAAGCAATCTGAAAAAACAAGTGCCAGCGAAGCTTTATAAGCGCGGGCTTGATTATTTTGAGCAGGATTTTGTGGAGCAGCTGTCGGAAGATGCGCCGAATCGATGGCATGCGCGGGTAGTGGGCACGCGGGATTATGAAGTGTTGGTCAATTTGACGAAAGACGGTACGATTGTGGGTTCTTACTGCACTTGCCCGTTCGAATCGGATTCATTGTGCAAGCATGAAGTGGCGGTGTGCCTGGCGATCAGCGAATCTAAAAAAGTAAATGGTTCAGCGACAGTAGATGTGCTGACGCAATTAAAGACGCTGAAAAAAGCAGAGCTGCTGGAAATTCTGGAGGAGCTTGCGGAGAAGCAACCATCCGTTCAGCTTTATTTGACAGAGAAATTCTCGAGTTCTGATGGCATGGATGAAAATAAGGCGCGCCGGATCATCCGGAAATCGGTGAGCCGCGCCAGCCGCAGTGGATTTATCGATTGGGATCGGACAGACCTGGCACTTGAAGGCGTGTGGGAAGTGCAGGAATTTGTGGATGGCTTGAATCTGCAGCCCGATGCTGAACGTATCGTTCGCCTCAGTTTAATTGTCATAAAAGAATGTACGGAAATACTGGAAATTGCGGACAGTTCATCGGGGGAGATCAGTGCAGCCATTGACGAAAGCCTGGAGAAAATAGACGAAGCGCTGGCCCAGTGGCCGAAAGATCTGGAGGAAGCGACTGTCGACCAAATGCTCGAGCTGTTGTATCCGCATATTCTGTTTGGACTGGAGCAGGACATGACGGATGCGCCGACTATCTTGCTGGAATCGGTACTGCAATGGAATAAAAACGGCGATTTCGCAGACAAGTTTTATGGTTTTATTGAAAAAGTGATCAGCAGCAAGGAAATGCAGACTAAGTCGTACGATTATGAGGAAGCGCGGTTTCGCCGGTGCCAGTTAATGGTGTTGCAGCGACAGGGAGACGAGGAAGTGGTCGAAGCGTTTTACGTGAAGCACCACCGCTATCCGGATATCCGTAAATCACAAACGATTCAGGCACTGGTTGCGGATGAATTTGAAAAAGTGATCCGATTGTGTGAAGAGTCGGAAAGGTTGGATGCGAACCTTCCGGGATTGCTGCATGACTGGAAGGAGCTGCGTTTTGCAGCTTACGAAGGAATGGGCAATACTGCGGAAATGATCGACCTCAGCTTCCAGTTTGCGTTGAAAGGTGAGGCGGAGTATTACGTGAAGCTGAAGAGCTTGGTGGGTGCGGAGCACTGGCCGGAGAAGTTGGAGGCGTTGCTTGCCGAGATGAAAGACAGTCCGCGACGTCAGCCTTTGTATCTCAGAATTCTAATTGATGAAAAAAGGATGGAAGAGCTGCTGGATCATTGCCGGAAGGATGTCTCTGCAATCGAGCACCTGTATCCGCACCTGCTGGCCGCTTATCCGCATGAAGTGAATGAAATCTATACGGCATATATCTACCGCCGGGTCGATCAGGCTTCCAACCGCAAGGCCTATTGGACCGCCTGTCAAATCATCAAAAATTTCAAGGTTGCGCTGGGTGCTGAAGCGGCAGCTGGGCTGATTGAAGAGCTGAAGTTCATGTATCCGAAGCGGACGGCTTTGATTGATGAGTTGGGGAAGATAAAGTTGAAATGAGCAGAGTTGGTCCTGGGGGAAGTGGACCCAATAAATTATAATTAATAGAACCTGAAAATCTAATATGCTATAATTTAGACATAAAAAAAGACCGAGTGCGCTAACACTCGGTCGATGCAGTACATGCCGTATAAGAGCGGCTGGCCAAATTGAAGATGTTTAACTCAAAGAGTAATCGCCCACAATCCTGGCAGGGAGAAGGCGGTTACTTTTTTTTATTGATGGCAATTGCGATG
>CAZGMW010000141.1:0-5134 GCA_964526895.1 uncultured Planococcus sp.
AAGCACGGATCATCATCAATCCAGTCCACTCGCCGTGTGCGCCGGCAGCCGGCTGAAGCGTCACTTCATCCATCCCGGTAATTTCCTTCAAATGCTCCTGAAGATCATACATCAATTCCATGGCACCCTGCACTGTAGACTCGTCCTGCAGCGGGTGGATGTTTGCAAAGCCGGAATATCTTGCAACGGATTCGTTGATTTTCGGATTGTATTTCATTGTGCACGAGCCCAGTGGATAGAAACCGGAATCTACACCGTGATTACGTTTTGACAATGCCGTATAATGGCGCATGATATCAAGTTCAGAAACCTCGGGCAAATCTGCTGCCTCAACGCGCACCAGACCTTCAGGCAATAAATCAGCAAGATCGACTTCAGGTACATCGAGTTCGGGCAGGCTATAGCCGACACGGCCTTCTTTAGTCATTTCAAAAATGAGTGGTTGATTGTCTTTATGCATGAGTAGCCCCCATTTCCTGCACGAATGCATCAATTTCTTCTTTCGTACGCTGCTCTGTTACGGCAATAAGCACATGTCCTTCAAATTCTTCGTAGCTCAAGCCAAGATCGTAGCCGCCGATCATCCCTTTTTTCAATAGAGAAGCATTGAGTTTTTTTACAGGAGAATCCGTTTTAACGACGATTTCATTGAAATGTGCACCTTCAAATGCAATTTCAAATCCCGCTTTCACCAATTGCTGTTTCATGTAATATGTTTTCGTGATGTTCTGGATGGCAATTTCTTTTGTGCCTTCTTTGCCTAGAGCCGTCATAGCGACAGAAGCAGCCAATGCATTCAAAGCCTGGTTCGAACAGATATTTGAAGTTGCTTTGTCGCGGCGGATATGCTGCTCGCGCGCCTGCAAAGTCAGAACAAATCCGCGGCGTCCGTCTTCATCCGTTGTTTCACCGACAAGGCGGCCAGGAACTTTTCTCATCAAAGCTTTGGTTACTGCGAAATAACCGCAATGCGGTCCGCCGAACGCCTCTGGTATACCGAAGGGCTGTGCATCTCCGACAGTGATATCAGCTCCCAATTTACCTGGCGGTGTAAGTGCACCAAGTGCCAATGGGTTAGATGAAACAGTGAACAGAGCCCCTGCTCCGTGCACGATCGGTTCAATTTCTTTCAGATTTTCCACTTGGCCGAAAAAGTTCGGGTACTGGATCATTACGGCTGCTGTGTTGTCATCAATCATTTCTTTTAATGCTTCAAGATCCGTTTGGCCATCTTTCAATGGAATTTCTTCCACTTCGATTGATTGTCCAAGTGCATACGAACGCACGACATCACGAGATTCAGGATGGACTGCACGGGACACCAGTATCTTTTTGCGGCGCGTATGTCCAGCTGCGAGCATACCTGCTTCCGCAAGTGATGTTCCGCCATCATACATCGAGGAGTTGGCAATTTCCATGCCAGTCAACTCGCTGATCATCGTCTGGAATTCGAAAATCGCCTGCAATTCACCCTGTGATATCTCAGGCTGATACGGTGTGTAGGCAGTGTAGAATTCCGAACGTGAAATGACGTGGTCTACAATAATCGGTTTGTAATGGTCATAAACTCCCGCTCCAAGAAAAGAAGCATAAGTATTGGAATCGGCATTTTTTGCAGCCAATTGCGACAATTCTTTTGTCAGTGAACTTTCTGATTTGGCTGGCTTAATATTGTATTCGCCTTTAAAACGGACCTTTTCCGGAATATCTGCAAATAATTCATCGATCGACTGGATGCCGATCGTATCGAGCATTGCTTTTTCGTCTTGAGGCGTCATTGGTAAGTAGCGATGTTTCATCGAGTGCTGTCCCCTTTTTAAATAAAATTATTTGCTGCGTTTATAAAATGGTGTTTCGACTGTCATTGCTTTCAATCGTTTGTTGCGGATCTCCACTTCGAGTTCTTTTCCGATTTCCGCATATTCTGCAGAAACAAGCGCAAGTCCGATGTTTTTCTTTAATGTAGGTGATTGAGTACCAGTCGTCACTTCACCAACCTTTTCATTATTGAAGTAAACGGAATAACCGTGACGTGGAATGCCTTTGTCGATCATTTCAATGCCCACAAGTTTGCGAGGAACTCCTTCCTCTTTCTGGGAAGCAAGAGCATCTTTACCGATAAAATCATCTTTGGCTAATTTGACGACAAAATTGATGCCTGCCTCAAGTGGTGATATGTCTTTTGATAACTCCTGGCCATATAGAGCCAAACAAGCTTCAAAACGTAAAGTATCACGAGCTCCAAGTCCAGCTGGAATCACACCGTCTTCTTTGCCTTCTTTTAATATTTCGTCCCATAACGCTATGGAAGCTTCTGGAGAACCATAAATTTCAAAACCGTTTTCCCCGGTATATCCGGTACGGGAAACGAGCACCGAATTGCCAGCGACCAAAACATCCTTTTTAAAACGGAAAGGTTTGATTTCTGCTAAATCTTCTTCCGTCAAACGCTGCAGCACCGCTTCGGCTAGCGGACCTTGAAGCGCCAGCAAACCATATTGATCGGAAACATTCTCCAGAGTGACTCCATCAGATGTATTTTTCTCCATCCATTCAAAGTCTTTCTCGATATTCGAGGCATTGACGACCAGCATATAATGCTCATCATCAAAACGGTAAGTCAAAAGATCATCGACTGTTCCGCCGTCCGGATAACACATCGCCGTATATTGGGCTTGTCCATCTTTGATTTTGGAAATATCATTTGTCAGCAGCTTCTGAAGAAACTCCAGGCTATTCGGTCCGGAAACCAAAATTTCCCCCATATGCGAAACATCGAAAAGTCCCGCCTTTGTTCTTACCGCTTCATGCTCTTCCTTGATGCTTGAAAACTGTACCGGCAATTCCCAGCCGCCAAAATCGATCGTTTTTCCGCCATACTTTGCGTATGACTCAAACAATGGTGTACGTTGTAACTCTCCCATTCATCTTCCTCCTCGTTTAACAGATGCCATAAAAAAAGACAGAGATTCCCCTGTGAAGGGAAATCTCTGTCCTGGAACCTGAAAGTTTACCGTTACGGTTTTCCTCTTTGGTAGTTGCAGAGCAACATTCTCCAGAGATGCGTCCGGCACGAGTCTTTTTGCCTGAGAGATTCACGGCTGCTGCCACTTGCTCCTTCGGCGACGCTTTCGCGTGCTCTCCCCGTGCTTTCATCCGCCCAAATCAAAATGTTTGGTCCATAGCGCTATACAAAATCGTATAACTTCGTCTATATCCTAACATTATTGCAGGGTAAGCGCAATCTTTTTTAAGCATCATACCAAAAGACGAACGATTTAATTTACAAACTAAAAATCATTCGCCTTTTAACCTATTAACTTGAAAAGCCGCATATTGAGTAATCTGTCTCAAAGTCCGGAACTCCGTGCGAATCGTTATATGAGCTGCCGCCTTATAATGTGGATAACGGGACTTATATAAAGATTCTATCTGTTCTTTTGTTGATTTTACCACGATTGGCCGTTTGGGGTCTTTATGGATTCTGCGCCAGATTTCACGAAATGGCGCATCAAGAAACAGGACGAGACCTGTCTGCCTCATGATCTTCCTGTTTACTTCACGCATCGCCACCCCGCCTCCAGTGGAAATGATACACTCTTCCTGTTTCAAATTTTGCAGAAATTGCGTTTCCAATTCCCTGAAATACGCTTCCCCTTTTGCTTCGAAAATAGCCGCAACTGTCATACCTGTCTGCCTTGCAATTTCCTTATCCATATCATAATAAGGCATTTTCAGTAAAAAACTGAGCCGCCTCCCCACCGCACTTTTTCCACATCCCATAAATCCGACCAAAAAAATTCTTTTCATCCAATCACCCGATACTACCCAAATCACTCAGGTATTTTATTTTTCTCGATTTCTGCCAGTAGTTGTATAGTAGCATGCCGGTGCATATTTTCCAATGCATCATATGTTTTATAATGCTGGCTGTAGAGAACGGCGGCATGTGACATGACAATTAATGCCGAGAGAAAAAAGATGATTGCAACGGGATAGATGGCGGCTTTTTCGGATCTAAGGACCTGTAATGGCATATTCGGACCTCTCTTCTGTTCCGTTTGACCGGATTGCTGAAATTTTAAGGACTTGACCTTCAATGCTGAAATGGCATTTGCTGATGCCGGTCACCATGATTTCATGTCCCTGATCGAATTTCTGTTTTCGGATCACGGAACTGTAAACTTCAATATCATATTCTTCACCGGCCTGGCTAACACGGAAACCCATTCCGTCTTTAATGATTTCTATGGATTCGATGTCCGTCAAATAGTTTTGCATCTCGGCGGTAAACAAGCGCCATTCCATTTCCTCCGCATCCAGATCTTCCATATAATTCGCTGTATACAGATAGAAAAGGATAATGAGCGGCAATATTGCCGCGACCAGGACCAAGTCAATCAATGCATCAAAATAAATGAAGCCGCCTTCTGAACGACCTCCTGATATTTCCCGTTTTACTCTAAACATATTAATTCAGGTGATGATCGGTAATCTTTATACATCACACACAACTTGCTGTCATATTTCCAGGAAAAGACTATATCATTCACTGTGCGGTCGCCTTGAGTTGTACCATAAGTTTTTATTGTCTTTGCCGCTTCATGGAGGGTCTCAAAAGCAGTAGCACGCAATTGTTTATTATCCAGTGTCTGCTGCATTTTTTGCATGGTCGGCATCAAGGTTCCAAATAGCATAAAGATAATCAGCAGGCTAAGCATTGTTTCCGCCCAGGACAGGCCTTTTTCATTCAGAAAAAACCACCCTTCCTTTGCCAAGATGTACGACAATTGTTTTTTCGCCGCTGCTGGTCGCAAAGCGTAAAGTCCCTGGAGCGATAACCGATCCATTCGACCAATAACCGATTGAGGTAATATTGCTGGTCTTTTGCAATGTAATCGACTTCGGTATGGTCCTGGAAGAAATAGGATTGAATTGGTTTTGTACGATATCATATCTGCCTACTTCTCTGAAAATGACGGAAACCGCTAATCCTGTACGGTATGCTTCACTTTGAGCATAATAGATATCATTTCTGAGAAGCTGAAAAAAACGTTCTTCTTCCTTTTGTACGGCAATCTGGTTGTAGGCAGGCAAACCGATGCCAAACACCGCCATTAGAATTGCGAGAACC
>CAZGMW010000142.1:0-5119 GCA_964526895.1 uncultured Planococcus sp.
AACCTTCTACCTGTAATTCCACCTATTTTACTTTGGGCGTTTCCATCGTCCCCCTCTTTTCCAAATAAACCAGGGAAATTAAACTCTCATTTTTTTAAGCAAAAAATTTTAGCTTTCTTCTATATAATATTAACCAAAGAAAAAGTCCGCCAAATTTTTGGCGGACTTCACGAGCACTTCTTTACAATTTCAAGTAAGGAAAATAAAATATAAAATGAAAATCACAAAGAGACCATACATAATCGGGTGAACTTGCTTTCCTTTACCTGCAGCGATCATCGTGATCGGATAGAAGACAAAGCCGATGGCGATACCCGTCGCGATGCTATAGCCCAAAGGCATAGCAATCATTGTCAAGAAAGCCGGTACCGCAATTTCAAAACGGCTCCACTCAATCAACCCCAATGCAGAAACCATTAACACACCAACAATAATCAAAGCTGGCGCAGTAACTGCACTCGTTATAACTTCAAGCAACGGATAAAACAGAATGGCTACCAGAAATAGAATTCCTGTCACTACGGAAGCAAATCCGGAGCGCGCTCCAGCTGCAACTCCTGAAGTAGATTCTATATATGAAGTCGTGGTCGACGTTCCAAAGATCGCACCTCCAACTGTCGCGATTGAATCAGCCAGAAGAGCTTTGCCTGCTCTAGGAAGTTTATTGTCTTTCATTAAACCAGCCTGGTTTGCTACGGCCACCAAAGTTCCTGCAGTGTCAAAAAAATCAACGAACAGGAATGTTAATACTACAACTAAAAATTCGATTGTCAGCAAAGAACCAAAATCATTGAAAATGGGTTCAAGAGCGACACCGAATGTCGGCTCCATACTCGGAACATTCAAATCGATGAATGCACTTGGCAGACTAACGATACCGAAAATCATTCCGACAACCGCGGCAATGAGTATACCAAAGAATATACCGCCTTTATATCCACGCACCATGAAAATGACTGTAACTAATAAACCGAAGATGGCCAGTAAAGTGGGGGGATTACTTAAATCACCAATTCCAACCATCGTATCTGGATTCCCTACTATTATTTCTGCATTTTGAAGTCCGATAAAAGTTATATAGAGTCCGATTCCGGCACCCACTGCGTACTTAAGCTCGGCCGGTATTGCATTAATGATTGTTTCACGTATACCGGTCAATGTAAGAAGTATAAAAATCAGACCAGAAAAAAGTACGCCTGTTAAAGCCGTTTGCCAAGGGATTCCATAAGTTAAAATGACTGTATAGGCAAAGAATGCATTCAAGCCCATGCCCGGAGCAAGTGCTATCGGGTACTTGGCGAGAACCCCCATTAAAATGGAACCCAGAGCTGCGGCCAAGGCAGTGGCCATGAATACCGCCCCATAATCCATGCGCATCGAATCCGGAAGATCTGGAACAGAAGCCAATGTTAATGTCAGGGGATTGACTACAAGAATATAGGCCATCGCCAAAAATGTTGTTAGGCCGCCTATAAACTCCCTGCGATAATTAGTGCCAAGCTCTTCAAACTGAAAATATTTCTTCATTTCCTTATTTCCTCCGCGTGCTGCCGCAAAATGCAGTTAAAACAAAAGGGCGCATACAGCAAAATGCCGTATGTGCCCTTCGATTTAGATTTCCGAAATAATTATTTCAGAAAAAGTTCAATCCCTCATTAAATAAAGAGAATAAAACTTAAATCGTAGTCAAGTTATTTACGGTAACTCGGTAGAAACTTTCGGGCCATATCCCCGACATTATACGACAGCGTTATTTAATTTCTATTGTAGAATAACACGTGACTTTAACTAAAACAAGCAAAATAACGAACGTTAATCAAAAAAACTTACATTTAGTTCGTATTTGAGCGTTTTTTATTCCCATTCTATTGTTGCTGGCGGTTTGCTCGTAATGTCATAAAGCACGCGATTGATGTGATCCACTTCGTTGACCAGCCTTACGCTGATTTTTTCGAGCACATCCCATGGGATGCGAGCCCAGTCTGAAGTCATGCCGTCGATCGAAGTTACTGCACGGATACCGATTGCGTAATCGTATGTGCGAGCATCACCCATTACGCCGACACTCCGAATATCCGGAAGCACCGTGAAATATTGCCAGACGTCACGGTCAAGTCCGGCTTTGCTGATTTCGTCACGCAGAATCCAGTCAGATTCACGAACAATTTCAAGTTTTTCTTCAGTGACCGCTCCCATGATACGTATTCCAAGACCTGGTCCTGGAAAAGGCTGGCGCCAAACGATTTCATCAGGCATACCCAGTTCTGTGCCAAGCACACGCACTTCATCTTTGAAGAGTGTATTTAACGGTTCGATCAGAGTGAACTGCATATCTTCCGGTAGCCCGCCTACATTATGATGGGATTTGATCGTCTGGGCAGTTGTCGTGCCACTCTCGATAATATCCGTGTATAAAGTTCCTTGTGCCAGGAAGTCCATACCTTCGAGTTTAGAAGCTTCATCATCAAATACATAAATGAATTCATTGCCGATGATTTTACGTTTCTGTTCAGGATCCGTTACGCCTGCGAGTTTGTTCATGAAACGATCACGTGCGTCGATTTTAATGACATTCATATTAAAACCGTCTGCAAAAGTTTTCATGACACTTTCCGCTTCACCTTTGCGAAGCAGTCCGTGGTCGACGAACATACAAGTCAGCTGATCACCGATTGCCCGGTGAATCAATACTGCAACAACCGAAGAATCTACTCCGCCGCTCAATGCACAAAGCACTTTTTTGTCTCCGACTTCTTCACGGATTTTTTCGATTTCAAGTTCGATGTAGTTTTCCATCGACCAATCCGCTTTCATGCCACAGATTTCGAAAACGAATTGACGGAGCAGTTCATTACCGTAAACAGAGTGGCGTACTTCGGGGTGGAACTGGACGCCGTAAAAGCCTTTGGATTCATTGGCCATCGAAGCAATCGGACAGCCCGCGCTTGTACCGATTACATCAAATCCTGGTGGCGCTTCAGTTACCAGGTCACCATGGCTCATCCAGACAATCTGTTCTTCAGGCAAACCGGAGAATAATTTACTTTCCTTCACAAGCTTCAATTCTGCTTTCCCGTATTCCCGGTTCTTCGCTTTTTTCACATCGCCTTTCAAATGCAAGGCCATCAATTGCATGCCATAACAAATCCCTAATATCGGAAGACCCATTTCAAAAATGGCATCGTCGATGGAAAAAGCGTTTTTATCGTATACCGAATTTGGTCCACCGGAAAAAATGATGCCGGTTGCGTTCATTTCTTTTATGTCCTCGGCTGTTACGGTGTGCGGATGGAGTTCACTGTATACTCCAAGCTCGCGGATTCGGCGAGTAATCAATTGGTTATACTGACTTCCGAAATCTAAAACGACGATTTTACTTTGCTCTTTCAACATTGGACTGACTGGCAAAACCTTCACCTCTTCTGATCGATTTCAGGCTCCAAATAATAAAAGAACGCGAAAAAACTCCTCGCGTTCTTTTGCTCTACATCAAAAAGGCGAAGCCCCATGCAAAAATAAGCATGTGGCATCCGCCTTCATAGTCAAGTCATTTCCGGAGACTTGGTAGAGACATCCGATCCATATCACCGGACATATATGAGGGCACTGTACTTTATAATTTTCTCAATTGTACAAGTTAACCCTCGCAAAATCAACTGCTTGTGCGATTGATTAAGTTTTCCCAACTTTCCTTCAATTCGCGCCATTCCACAGTTTCCGGCCGGCCACCATAGACAGATTGCTCATAGGAAGCCGTCAATCTTGTCATTTCTTTTGTGCCGAAAAAAGAGTCGATATATCTGGCATAGGACATTAAAGTCTGGCCATCTTCCCTTTTGATCCCATAGAGATCCAGTTGCTTCAATAAACGTAGATAAGCCTTCTCAAAAGTTTGTTTGCCATTTCTTCTGCGGTAATAAGGCACCAGTACTTTGGGCAGCCATCTTTGCCGCTTCAAAAATAATACTATCACCAGAAAAACAAATGCTGCACTTCCGATAAACACATATTCTTTATTGTCAGCCGCAAAATCACTGAGCCGTTCCCATAATCCGGGACCTCCTGCATCTGAAGAAGAAGCGGCTGCCTCATCTTCTTCTTCAAGCTCGGGCTTTTCGGGACGTTCAGGCAATGTCTGCTCTTCAGGATCCGATGAATCGAGTTCCAAGTCAAAATCTATTTGTGAGCTACCCGTAAATCCGATCGTCGGTTCAAATAACATCCAACCAACGCCTGGCATATAGGCTTCCACCCATGAATGCGCGTTATTATTTGTTACTTGATATATTTCATTTCCTCCCGTATTGCCGGTTTCCAATTGCTCTCCTTCATTGAAACCTTTGACCCAGCGGGCAGGGATGTCGAGACTCCGCAGCATGACTACCATTGCTGTAGAGAAATTATCGCAATAACCACGTTTTGTCTCAAATAAAAATTGATCGACATAGTCCTGATCTTCATCTGGCACAGGGATATCCGTCAGGCTGTATTCAAAACCATTTCTTTCAAAATAGTTCTCCAAAGCCCTGGCTTTGTCGTAGACAGTATCGGAATTCATCGTAATTTCTGCCGCTAAATCCCTTACTCGCTGCGGTAATTCTTCCGGCAGCTGCTTGTAACGGTCAAACTCTGGAGGCAACTCAGCTAATTTGTCCACTGTGGTCTCTCTAAGACCAGTCAAACTGTAGGAAGGTTCATTGAATTGAATTTCTAAAGCATCCGGTTCGTAAAGGGAACCGTTCAACAATGGTTCGATTTTCTGATCAACCGGTGAATATCTGTAACGAATTTCACCATCCATTTGAACGGATTCAACGCCGTATGGGTAGAGTACGAAAGGAAAATCCTGCTGCATATCGACAACAGCAGTAACCGACTCGTTTTCAGAGCCTGGCTCAAATTCTGTTTCAATGAGTTCACCATTATTGTAAATAACCGGTTCTTCAATGGGTTCGCTTAATTCCCAACCCTTTGTTGTATATACATCTTTCGTTTCTACTTTCCAATACTGGCCATCTTCAACTTCCGCTTGAAATGCCGGAGTATCGTCGCCAAGGAACGAACCGCCCAGTTCTGAATCGTCCACTCCATAACCAATTCGTCCGACTGCCGCGGGACC
>CAZGMW010000143.1:0-5078 GCA_964526895.1 uncultured Planococcus sp.
TGGATATTGAAATGCCGATCCAAAGTGGCTTGGATGCTGCAGAACAGCTAAAAGACCATCCTTGTAAAGTTATTATACTGACGACTTTCGCCCGTTCGGGATATTTCGAGCGGGCCCGAAATGCTGGAGTCAGCGGCTATCTCCTGAAAGACAGTCCGAGCGAAGATTTGGCCACTTCCATCCGCAGCATCATGGCGGGGCGCCGCATTTATGCTCCAGAACTAATCGACCTTGCCTATGAAAGCGAGAATCCATTGACGGAGCGGGAAAAGCAAGTAATGGAGTTGGTTGCCCAAGGCCGCAGTACGAATGAGATTGCAAAAGAATTGTTTATTACATCCGGGACGGTCCGAAATTATATATCCACCATTCTTGATAAATTGGAAGTCGGCAATCGGATCGAAGCGATTTCCCGGTTCAAAGAGAAGGGTTGGTTTAAGTAAAAGGCCGCTGTCATTCGACAGCGGCCTTTTACTTACTGGGATAGGGTTAGTCTTCGTAAAGCGTATCCTGCAATTCTCCGGAATTTGAGTAAATATGCAATTCGCCGTGGTTCTTGGTGACATAACGTTTTGCTTCACCCATCAGTTCTTCTTTTGTTTCCTCGATTAAAATTGCTTTCTTGCTGTCTTTTTTCTTCAACTGCCAGCCCTCATCGTGTGATCGGATTTCATAAATCGGGTGTTCTTTTTCCCCTTCCACAGACTTTTGAGCTTGGGCTGTGGCAATCGAAATTGCTCGTCCTTCTTCGTAATTGTCTTTGAGTAACGCGTTAGCGATTTCAATTGCTTTGCTGCGTACTTCAGGGTTTAAATTCTTGAAAGAATCCGGATAATCGTTTTTATTCCATGGCACAATAATCGCCTCCTTGCTTCTCAATTCCCCTGTTTTTTAGTATGCGAAACAAAAAATTACTGGTATTAAAGACTCAGAATGTTACAATGGATTAGAAGGAGGAGATAATATGTCAGATTTAACTTACCAAATCATAGCGCTAATTATTTACCTCATCGCTATGTTAGGCATTGGCTGGTACGCCTATCGCAAAACAGTCAATTTATCAGATTACATGCTTGGAGGTCGTGGCCTCGGCCCGGCTGTAGCCGCTTTAAGCGCAGGAGCATCCGACATGTCGGGCTGGTTGTTGCTGGGACTTCCCGGTGCAATCTACCTCAGCGGATTGGGAGCAGTTTGGATAGCAGTCGGTTTGACGATCGGTGCTTATTTGAACTGGTATTTCGTAGCGCCGCGTTTACGAATCTACTCATTTGTAACAAAAGATTCTATTACAATTCCTAGCTTTTTGGAAAATCGCTTGAGAGATTCTTCACGTCTATTAAGAATTGTATCAGGAATTATCATTTTGATATTTTTCACATTCTACGTGTCTTCAGGAATGGTTGCAGGCGGCGTATTCTTCGAAAGTTCATTCGATATGGATTATCGGCTTGGGATGGTCATCGTTGCTGCAGTAGTAGTAGCCTACACACTCTTTGGCGGATTCCTTGCAGTCAGCTACACTGACTTTGTTCAAGGGATTATGATGTTCCTGGCGTTGCTTGCCATTCCGACCATCGGAGTTTTTGTGACGGGTGGTTTTGAGGGAACTGCGGACAGCATCCGTGCTGTAAATCCGGATTTTCTTAGCTTTACCTCCGGTGTTACAGTAATTGGCGTCATTTCCGCTTTGGCATGGGGCCTTGGTTACTTTGGACAGCCTCATATCATCGTCCGTTTTATGGCGATCAAGACTTTAAGAGAAGTCCGTGTTGCACGCCGCATTGGTATTGGCTGGATGATTCTCAGCCTTATCGGAGCTACTGGTACAGCACTCGTCGGTATTGCGTATTTCCAGCAAAATCCAGGTGCAGAATTGACGGATCCGGAAGCGGTGTTCATCGCGCTGGGCCAGATTCTATTCCACCCGCTTATTGGCGGATTGATGCTTGCAGCTGTTTTGGCTGCGATCATGAGCACGATTTCATCTCAGTTGCTTGTGAGTTCATCGGCACTAGTGGAAGATTTGTATAAAATTGCATTTAAAAAGAAAGTTTCAGATACTGTGGTAGTAAATCTTGGGCGTGCCGGTGTTTTGATTGTAGCTTTGCTGGCTGCTTTCCTTGCATGGGAGAAAAATGCGACAATCCTTGAATTGGTTGCATACGCATGGGCAGGTTTCGGTGCCGCATTCGGTCCACTGATCCTTCTGGCGTTGTTCTGGCGCAAGTTTACAAGTAAGGGGGCACTCGCAGGTATGATCGTTGGTGCCGCTACTGTCATCATTTGGGATCTTCTTGGTACAGCGCCGGATGAAGCTGGGGCAACTGATACAAGTAATTTCATCGGCAGTGTCTATGAAATTATTCCAGGATTTATCTTGTGTCTTCTGGTTGCTTGGTTAGTAAGTCTTGCTACTTACAAACCGAATCCGGAGATTGAAACAGAGTTTGCAGAAACTGAACGTTTGATCAGAGAAGATAAGTCATAAAGTATTGAATTAAGCTCACCCTCTCCATACGGAAGGGTTGAGCTTTTTTTATTGATTTCTGTAGGATGGTGAAACTAAGATTCGCTAGCTTCTTTATGACGGATGGATATGGAGACAGAGAATGGGGTAAGGATAAATACAGAGAGTAAGTAGGGAAAGCAAAAGTTTTCGTTTGTGACAACGATTAACCTTTCTGAAACTGCGGTGTTTTTATCTCTCGTAAATAATTGCTGAAATCAACCGATTTGGAATTAAAATCTCTAAATATCCAGAAGAGGAAGTGGGATTTCATGAAGTTCGATCACGTCATCCATTTTATAGAAGATACCCCTGAACAGGCTGTCGAGTTTTGGGAGCAGCAAAATCTTAATGCAGTCATCGGTGGCAGCCACGAGAAGTGGGGAACACGCAATGCTTTGCTGTACGGCAAGAACAGCTATATTGAATGGCTGGCAGTAGAACATAAACAGATTGCTGAATCTGCAGACTATCCTCTGACGCAACTGCTTTTGCACAATGGGCCAGGATTCGGGACAGTTTGCTTGAGAGTCGATTCCATAGCAGACTTGCATAGCCGTTTAACGGATTTGGGCTATCAGACAAGCGGTGTGTTAGACGGTAGTCGCGTAAACACCGAAGGAAAATTGATTGAGTGGAAAATGCTGTTCATCAATGAGGAACCGTCAGCCCGTTTGCCCAATCCGTTTTTTATTCAATGGAATGAACCGGACGAAGAACGCTTTAAAGGTCTTCGGAGCGCGGGAGTTATGACGCCGGACAGTGAAAATCTGGAAGTAGAGCGCTGTGTTTTCGGAGTCGAGGATGTAGAAGAAGCAAGTGACAGATGGAAAGAACTTCTTGATGGAAATCTTCAACTGCCCAATTGTCTCATTGAGTTCCGTAAACTGGAAGGCAAGCAAGAGCGGTTGGAAGAAGTTCATTATAAAAATGCCGAACGGCCGGTTGTTTATGAACAAGGATTGTACGTGATGAAATAGCTTGAACTTAGGAGACGGCTGTCTCTGTGTTAAAATGGAAAGATCAGAGGCGGTCCGTAAACCTGCTGCAAAGGAGAATGTGCATATGGATACATTAATTGAAAAAGCGGTAGTTGTCGGTGTACAACTCCAAAAAGATACACATTTCACTTATGAAATGGATGAATTAAAAAATTTGGCTGAAGCCTGCAACGTTGAAGTGCTGGGTGAAATTACGCAAAATCTGGAGCGCATCAACCCTTCCCATTATGTCGGCAAAGGCAAAGTGGAAGAACTTAAAGCATTTTACGAAGAAACCGAAGCGAATCTGATCATCTTTAATGATGAGCTGTCTCCTTCGCAAATACGGAATCTTGAGGAAGATCTGGAATGTAAGGTCATCGACCGGACGATGCTTATCCTCGATATTTTCTCGCGCCGTGCCAAAACGCGGGAAGCACAGGTACAAGTGGAATTGGCTCAATTGCAATACATGATGCCACGACTTATCGGACTCCGTGCTTCGCTCGGCAGACAGGGGGGGAGCAGCAGTGGTGGAGTGGCCAATCGTGGCGCCGGTGAAACAAAACTCGAACTCGACCGCCGGAAAATCGAAGACCAGATTGCCAAGCTGCATAAGGAACTTGAGCACATCAAAGATCAGCGTTTGACTCAGCGCAAGCAACGCATGAAAAAAGGCATGCCGGTCGTCTCACTTGTCGGTTATACGAATGCCGGCAAATCGACTGTCATGAACGAATTGCTCAAAAAGACTGGGCAACAGGAAGAGAAGCAGGTCTTTGAAAAAGATATGCTTTTCGCTACTTTGGAAACTTCAGTACGCCAAATACTATTGGATGACAATAAAAGCTTCCTCCTTACCGATACGGTAGGGTTTGTCAGCAAACTGCCGCATCACTTGGTGCGTGCCTTCCGCTCGACACTAGAAGAAGCGCGCAACGCCGACCTTCTTCTGCATGTTGTCGATGTCTCCCACGAAGAATATCGTCATATGATGGATGTCACCAACCGGACGCTCTATGAAGTAGGGGTCGAAAATATCCCGACTGTTTACGTCTACAATAAATCTGACCTGGCAGGAATTCCACATCCAAGAACAAATGGGGATGGGCTATGGATTTCTGCAAAAAATGACAAAGGCTTGGATGAATTGCTGGCAATGGTCAAACAGCGTATTTTCGCCGACTATGTCACTTGCCGGATGGTCATTCCATTCGACCGCGGCGATGTTGTCGCTTATCTGAATGATACAGCCACCATACGTGAAACGGAATACGAAGAAGAAGGCACTTCCCTGCGGGTGGAATTGAGCCGCGCGGACTATGACCGTTACCAGGAATTCGTTGTTGGAAAATAAAATCAAAAAAGCAGGCTTCCGCGGAAGTCTGCTTTTTGTTTAGGGTAATTTCTGAAATACGCCCAACTTTTATTCAGATACGCCCAACTTTGGGTCAAATACGCCCAACTTCAATCGAAATACGCCCAACTCGCCAAAAAAGCTCGACCGGAGTAGTCTATCCGGTCGAGCTTTTCTTTATTGTCCAGACTCCGGCGACCCAGCTCTTCGGGTCATAAGCCAGCCTAGCTGCGCG
>CAZGMW010000144.1:0-5066 GCA_964526895.1 uncultured Planococcus sp.
CTGTAGCAGACATTGTCTTTGTAGATATATTCTTCTGAGACGAAACTGCCGTCCCGGAATATGACGGGCTGGTGGCTGTCCCGGGTGAACAGGTTATGGCCGAACGAATATCTGTCTTCGGTCTTGATGCCCATAAGATGAAGCAGAGTTGGACGTATATCGATTTCGCCTCCAGGGGTTGAGATGGTCGCCCCTTTTTGCCCGGGAATATGGATGATCAACGGTACTTGCTTGTGTTCGATTTGATTGGCTATAGTGGCCTCTTCCCCCAACAGCTCATTCAGACCTTCTTCGTATTTTTCCGAAATGCCGTAATGGTCGCCGTACAGGACGAAAATGGTGTCTTCGTACATGCCTTCTTCTTTTAATTTCTTAAAGAAAATTTCAAGGGATTTGTCCAGATAGCGGACAGTGGTGACATAGCGGTTGACGACCTCTTCCTCCGTATTTGCCTGGCCGATCAATACATCTTCCTCGTCCAGCAGGAAAGGAAAATGATTCGTCAGCGTGAGGAATTTCGCGTAATACGGTTCCGGCAGATTTTCCATATAGGCCGTGGACTGCAGGAAGAAAGGAATGTCCTTTATGCCGTAATTGACCGAATTTTCTTCAGTGACGGTGTAATATTTCTTGGAGAAATACCGGTCGTAGCCCAATGTATCGTACATGACATTGCGGTTCCAGAATGTATCGACATTGCCGTGGAATGCGGCGGCATAATAACCTCCTTCTTCTTTCAATATTTGTGGAAGGCTGCGGAACGTGTTTTCCGGCCTTCTGACAAAAACCGAGCCGCTCGCGAGTGGATAAAGGCTCGTATCAATCATGAATTCCGCGTCGGATGTTTTCCCCTGCGCCGTTTGATCATATATCTGATTGAAATAAAAACTTTCTTTGATCAACTCATTCAAAAACGGAGTCACTTCTTCGCCGTTCACTTTTTGATTGATCACGAAATCCTGTGTGGATTCCAGACTGATCAGGACAATATTTTTGCCCTCCGCCATTCCGAATAAATCCACGCTGCCGGAATCGGACTGCTGAAGAGATCCGATTGACTCAACGGCTTCCTCTTCTGTCGTCGTCACCCGCTGCAAAGGGGCACCGATCCCCAAGGCAAGATCAAACAGATGATAATTCAACGGTCCAAGGGATTTAACCACTTGTTCCCGGTCATAGGATTCGGAAAAAAGATGGATGGATTTCATCAAACCGAAGCCGATCGTCAACACCATGAACGCTGCGCCAACTGCAAGATACTTCTTCTTCGTTTGTTTTCGGATCCCCAGCTCCAACTTGGCTTTCACAAGAAACCAGCCCATCAAGACCAAATCCACAAACAATAAAACATCCCACGGACTCATCAGCTCGGCCGTACTGGCGCTCAAGCCGCCGACATTATCAAACTGAAAAAGGATGGGTGCGGTAACAAAATCGTTGTAAAAACGGTAATAGAGCAGATCGCCGTACAGAACAGCCGTCCCCGCCAACGACAATCCGAACAAGACGAAAGGATTCACTTTCTTGCCAAAATAAAAACTGAATCCCATCACCAACAGGAGTGAGCCGATTGAACTCGTCAGTATGAGTGCGACATCAAAGGGCGATTGGATGCTCAGATTAAAGCCGGCAAAACAGACGATGACCGTCTTTAGCCAAAGGATGCCCGTCATCAGCAAAATAAGCTGGACGCCTGTCATGTTTCTTAAGTGTATATTCATGTTGTTAAACCAGCTCCGTTCCATTTCTTTGTCCTCCAGACAGGACGTGCGATAAAAAGATTACTATATTTTTCTTATATGTATAAAATTGCTGCAGCTATTACAGAAAACGAAATAGAAGATTAAAAGTTTCGATTTTGGACATTTTCCATTTATGATAATTACTGTTTTGCTGCAAGACGATTGGATGCTATGAACCTGCTTATTTCCAGGGTTTTTTTGGTATTAGTTTTTACTTACTTTTGAAATTTTCTAAATAACACGAATCCATGTCTTTAAAGTTTACTCCTCTTTTTATTCGGGTACAACTAAGATAGGCCTTAATACCCTTATACAATAGTTACATTTTTAAGTTGATTGACCTATAATATAAATATAGATTTCACCTGAAAAGCCGTATTAACTTCCATTAATTCCTTGTCAGTGGAAATATAGAGCGTTTCAATATAAAATTCAGCATTTCAGAGAAAGCAGGAATGGACATTGTGAAAAATTACAGTTTGTTAATGTTGGGATGTTTCCTTGCAGTCGGCACCATCCTCGGAATTGCATTTCCATATATGCTGCAATCCGTCATGGCAGTGCCGGCAGAAAGCATGACGAAGCTTCGGCTGCTGTCGCTCGGCACCGGTTTGGTGATTGGTTTCGCTAATTTTACGGTCTATTATATTTTTATCCATTATACCATCCGGGCTTTCAGGATAGTTTTGGCGCGGGTTCGGGATGAAGATTATAAAGCCCGCGTGGAGTTATCTGGTGACGATATGTTGGGGCTGCTGGCTGATGACGTCAACTTCACCCTCAGCCACCTTGAAGAAAAGAATGACGAAGTGCTCCTCGACGAGTTGACGGGGCTTCCGAACCGGCAGTTTCTAAAACAGTATTACCGGAAAAACAGTAGATGTTTGGCACATGAAAAAACCGCTTTCTTATTCTTCGATTTGGATAAATTCAAAGGGATCAACGATCAATACGGCCATCTTTACGGCGACCGTGTTCTGATGGAAGTGTCAAACCGCATAGGTGCTGCGCTGTCTGAAGGTGAATTCCTGGTGAGGCTGAGCGGCGATGAGTTTCTCCTCGTGGCGAAACTGTCTGAATCCTGCACCACCCAATACCTGGCGGAACAATTGATGAAGCTGTTCATCGAACCTTTCGAGATTCACGGAACGATGCTGCAGATCCAGACAAGTATCGGTGTCAGCCTGGCACCCGAGCAGGGAACGGAAATGACCGAGCTGATCCGGAAAGCGGACTTCGCGATGTATCAAGCCAAAAAAACAGAAGGAATTTCTTATCGGCTTTTTGAAGAACATGCCGCAAAGGAAATGACAGAAATGGCTGAGTCTTGTTGAGATTTATTGTTTTTACCTACAGAAAAAACCGGATTCCCGAGAGACAATCTCTCAGGAATCCGGTTTTTCATATTGGATATTATTCAGCTGCCGTCAGGTCTTCGATTGAATCGATGTCCATGTAAGAAGGGACAACAAATCCGATTTTAGCGCCTTCAAGGTTTTCGCCAAGGTCTACTACATCTTCACCATATGTTTCATATTGGGAAGCGTGTGTGTTCGGCAACCATGCAGCTACCATAGCATCAGCCTGGCCTTCAGCCACTGCTGACCACATGATGGCGTTATCAAGCGGTGTCATTGTTACGTCAAAGCCTTGTGCTTCAAGCACTTGGCCGATTACGTTTGTTGAAGCGACTTCTGTATCCCATTCAACATACGCAAGTTCGATTTCAGTTCCGTCGACAGCTTCAGTGCCTGCAGTCCATTCAGCCACTTTGTCGCTGTTTTCTTCGATCCATGCAGCAGCTGCTTCTTCTACAGCTGTACCGTTGGAAACTTCAAGCATTACGCTTTCGATATCTGCCGGCGTCCAGTTGAACTGGTCAAGGATTTTATAAGCTTCAGGTTTTTCTTCTTCCAATCCTTGGCGTGCCATCGTGTTGATCGTTTCAGCATCACCGAAGACGCCTTGTGGATCTTCAAGGTATTTAAGATCGTATTTCTGGAATTTCCAGTGCGGGCTCCAGCCTGTTACGATGATCGGTTCTTCGTTATCGATCGCTTCGCCAAGTGCTGTTGCCATCGCGCCGCTTGAAGAAGTTACAACTTCCCATCCTTCAAGGCTTTCGTAATCTTCTACAGCTTGTTCAGATGCTGCTACTACGCCTGCACCCGGCTCGATGCCTGTGATTTCGTAGTTCATCTCTTCACCGTAATTTACTTCACCGGTTTCGCCGGCTGTTCCTTCATCTGTAGCTTCTTCTTCTCCGCATGCCGCGATAAGCATCATCGGTGTAACTGCGAAAGCCAATCCTAGGTGTTTCCATTGTGCTTTTTTCATAATAAAATCAATCTCCCTTTTCTCTATAAGTTGTATGTCACTTTCCTGCTAAGAAAGATTCCAGCTGGTTCAGTCGTGCTAATCAAGTGCTTTAAATGCTCGTTCCTCTTTTCAATGAGAAACTTTGTGTTAAGCGGTCGATAATGATTGCCAGGATGACAATCCCGAGACCGGCGACAAAGCCGGTTCCGACATCGGCGCGCTGCAAGGATGACAGGACTTCGCGGCCAAGGCCCGGCGCACCGATCATAGATGCAATGACGACCATGGACAAAGCGAGCATAACTGTCTGGTTGATGCCGGCCATGATAGTGGTCTTGGCCATCGGCAATTCAACTTTGAACAATTTCTGTGCGCCTGTGCTGCCGAATGCTTCGGCTGCTTCCACTAATTCTTCCGATACCTGACGGATGCCGAGGTTTGTAAACCGGACAGTCGGCGGTGTCGCGAAAATCAGTGAAGCGAATATACCTGGTACCATTCCGATGCTGAAAAATGCGACCGCAGGGATCAAGTAGACGAATGCGGGCATGGTCTGCATGAAATCGAGAACCGGCGTAATGATGCTCTCGGCTGTTTTGCTCTTCGACATCAGGATGCCGATCGGCACACCGATGATGACTGACAGAATACTTGCCACTAGCACAAGCGAGAACGACAGCATCAATTCTTCCCACAGCCCTTGGTTCCACACAAGCAATAGGCCGAGAATAGAGAATATCGCCAGTCCAAAGCGTTTTCCGCTAAGGAAAAATGCCAAAACGGCAACTAATAAGATGACGATCGGCACACCGATGATGACTGACAGAATACTTGCCACGAGCACAAGGGAGAACGACAGCATCAATTCTTCCCATAACCCCTGGTTCCAAACGAGCAATAGGCCGAGAATAGAGAATATCGCCAGTCCAAAGCGTTTTCCGCTCAGGAAAAATGCCAGAACGGCAACTAATAGGATGACGATGACCGGCGGCACTGACGCCAGCA
>CAZGMW010000145.1:0-5056 GCA_964526895.1 uncultured Planococcus sp.
TGCTAATCATTGATTTAGAACAAGATGAGACAGGTACTGTCAGCGACGAAGATTTATACAATAAGGATATTAAGTATCGAAAAAGTCATAACCTTGACTATTCTATAGCACATATAAAAGAAGTGCATGATAATCCCCCAGCTAATAATTCAGCTTTAGATTATAGTGTCCCTTTGACTGATGAAGAATATCACTATATTCAAGAACGCGATCAAATTATGGGTGACGTGGGTGATAAAATAGCTCAACTTATGAAATCGATGAATAACTTTAGTCAAATTGGTTCCTTTCATCAAACGACAGATAATGGTCTGAAGTTTGTAGTAAGTTTCTCTGAAAACACTGAAGAAACTTCTGCAATTAAAAATGAAATTTTGAAGATTGCCCCTCCAAATTTGTTAGTGTTTAAAGATGTCGAGAACTCTGAACAAGACTTAGTGGATACTTTAGATAAAATTGTTAATGATATGAACACATCTTCCATAAATGAAATCGAAGTGGAAGACCTTTCAGTTAATCTTTATGACAATAAAGTAGAGATCTTGCTTACGGAATATAATAAACATGATGAGGAGTTCCTACTTAACAAATATGGAAAAAATAAAGTTCAGGTTATTGAGACTGAATGACAACCAATCTTAAGCTCGGTAATCAATCTTGCTTCTAGTTTACACCAGATTACAGTTACTCTAGAGTATGACGTCTCTTGTATTTCCCAGTATTTTATACGCTTTGGAACTTGCTCATTTTTGACACTTGACCAATCAGCTGGATTTCAGACCAGAAAAAAACCGTTGGAGCCCTAGAGCCCCAACGGTTTTTTCTATTAATACATCTTCAAATATTGCTCACGTTCCCATGGGTGTACAGTAGTTCTGAACATATCCCATTCGATTTCCTTCGCTTCAACGAAGTTTTTCAGGATATGCTCTCCAAGGGATTTAATCATCACTTCATCCGACTGCAATTCCTGCAATGCCGCATATAAAGTGCCTGGCAAATCTTCAATTCCAACTGCCTGGCGTTCTTTTTTATTCATAGCGTAAATATTGCGGTCAACCGGTTTAGGTGGAGTCAATTTACGTTTGATTCCATCAAGTCCTGCACCCAAAAGAACAGCCATTGCAAGGTAAGGGTTAGCAGCAGGATCGACTGATCTCACTTCAACACGAGTTGAAAGGCCGCGCGAAGCTGGGATACGGATAAGCGGGCTGCGGTTCTGTCCAGACCACGCTACGTAGCAAGGCGCTTCATAACCTGGCACCAAACGCTTGTAGGAGTTAACCGTCGGATTCGTTACAGCTGTAAATCCTTGAGCGTGTTCAAGGATTCCCGCCATAAACTGGAATGCCGTATCGCTGAGTTTCATATCGCCATCTTCATCAAGGAAAGCATTTTCCTTGCCGTTGAACAGAGATACGTTCATGTGCATTCCGGATCCATTGACACCGAATAATGGTTTCGGCATGAATGTAGCATGTAGACCGTGTTTTCTAGCAATTGTTTTAACGACTAATTTGAACGTTTGGATATCATCGCAAGCTTTGATGGCATCTGCATATTTAAAATCGATCTCGTGCTGGCCCGGTGCCACTTCGTGGTGGGAAGCTTCGATTTCAAAACCCATTTCCTCAAGTTCCAGAACGATGTCACGGCGGCAGTTTTCACCGAGGTCCATAGGGGCAAGGTCAAAGTAACCACCATGGTCATTCAGTTCAAGAGATGGTTCGCCTCTTTCATCCAGTTTGAATAGGAAGAATTCTGGTTCTGGCCCGAGGTTGAAATGAGTGAAACCAAGTTCCTCCATTTCTTTAAGAACGCGCTTAAGATTTGTGCGCGGATCTCCGGCAAAAGGAGTTCCATCAGCATTATAAATATCGCAAATCAAGCGTGCCACTTTACCTTTACCTGTGATCCACGGGAATACTACCCAAGTATCAAGATCCGGGAAAAGATACATATCCGATTCTTCAATGCGAACAAATCCATCGATCGAAGATCCGTCGAACATCATTTTATTGTCCAATGCTTTTTCAAGTTGAGATGTTGGAATTTCAACGTTTTTAATAACTCCAAGAATATCGGTGAATTGAAGGCGGATAAAGTTTACATCCTCTTCTTTTACTAACCTTTGAATGTCTTCTTTTGAATACTTGCCCATGCTCTTTTCACTCTCCTATAAGTTTTATATGACCCGCTTCTAATGATAGAACCGGGATAAATCACCTTGTCTGAGTCCGTGTCTGTCATGTGGTTTCCCAGGCATCATTTCTTCTCTGAAAATCCTCCGCAAGTCATCATCGCTGATGGTTGTGGGTTCAGCCATAACATTCTGCGGCTGGTTTTTCAGTTCAAACATTTTTTTGATGCCTGCGATGTTGAGGCCCTGATCCAGGAAATCTTTGATTTCAAGTAGGACATCGACATCATTCAGCGAAAACATGCGCTTATTGCCATCTGTCCGGGCAGGGCTGATCAATCCGTGTTCTTCATAATAGCGGATTTGACGAGCAGTTAAATCTGTCAGCTGCATCACTATGCTGATCGGCAAAATCGGCATAGTCCGTCGGACGCGATTCGTCATATTGTTCACCCTTTAACTTGTACTTCAAAATTAAGTATAAATCATGTCAGGTTTTCTGTCAAATCAATGTTATGTAATCTTACATAGGTTTTTTACAACAATTGCTGCTTTCTTAAATATTCCACAGCATTGAGAACAGCGATTTTAACATGCTCATACGTTAACCCGCCCTGCACGAAAGCAGTGTAGGGCGGCCGGATCGGACCGTCTGCGGTTAGTTCAATGCTCGAGCCCTGAACAAAAGTTCCAGCAGCCATAATGACATCATCTTCATAGCCTGGCATATAAGCAGCTTCCGGAAGGAATTGCGCGTTAACCGGTGAATTTGCCTGGATGGTCCGACAGAATGCGATCATTTGCTCCGCTGTCTCAAAAGAAACAGATTGTATCAGGTCTGTCCGGTTGTCTTTATAATGAGGTGTCGTAGTCATTCCTGCTTCTTCAAGCAGCGCTGCTGTAAATATCGCCCCTTTTAATGCCTGGGATACAGTATGTGGGGCCATGAAAAATCCCTGATACATGTCGGGGAGTGTATTGAGAGATGCTCCTGCCTCTCCTCCTATACCCGGAGAAGTCATGCGGTAAGCGCATTTCTCTACTAAATCCTGTCGGCCGGCGATATAGCCGCCAATTTTTGCAAGGCCACCGCCTGGATTTTTGATAAGGGAACCCGCCATCAGATCTGCTCCCACTTCGATAGGTTCCCGCTCTTCAACGAATTCACCGTAACAATTATCGATAAAGATAATTGCATCCTTTTTGATTTCCCGAATCCTTTTTATCATTTCTTCTATTTCATCCACAGTGAATGATGGGCGCGTGTCGTATCCTCTGGAACGCTGAATGGCAACGACTTTTGTTTTTTCATTCACTGTCTTTTCGATTTTTACCCAGTCAGGGTCATTGCTTGCAGTCAGGTCGATATGTTCGTAGCCGATACCGAAATCCCGTAATGATCCCGTATCCTTTTCTCCGCCACTGACTATCGATTCCAATGTATCGTATGGTTTGCCTGTTATATAGAGAAGTTCATCACCTGGGCGTAGCAGCCCAAAAAGGGAAATCGTTATAGCATGCGTCCCTGAAATAATTTGTGCTCTTACGAGAGCAGCTTCAGCTTTAAAAACTTCTGCATAAACTTTCTCCAACGTATCTCTGCCTTCATCATCATAGCCATAGCCGGTAGAAGGGTTAAAATGGTGATCACTTACTTTTTGGCTATGAAAAGCAGCCAGCACCTTCTGTTGATTCAGTAAAGCGATGCTGTCCGCCTTCTTTAACTGGTCCTGTATTTTATCTTCAATCAGCAGTATGTCATTTAACATGTTGTTCTCCATTCTTTTATGTAGTTCCTAATTACGGACATTAGCTTGAAATTGCGTCGTATTCTGCTACAATTCTTAGAGTTGATCATAGCAGGAGGTAAATTGGATGACTTGGGAAGTATTAAGTGCAATAGGCACCATTGCATTTGCAATATCGGGTGCCATCATCGCTATGGAAGAGGAATACGATATCTTCGGAGTTTACCTTCTTGGCTTCGTCACCGCATTTGGTGGAGGCGCTGTCCGAAATCTTTTAATCGGTGTGCCTGTTTCTGCTTTATGGGAACAGGAAATGATGTTCCAGCTGGCTCTAGTATCCATTACGCTGGTTTTCTTATTCCCTCACCGTCTGCTCGGGCAATGGAACCGCTGGGGCCATTTCTTTGACGCCATCGGATTGTCAGCTTTTGCCGTGCAAGGCGCTTTGTATGCCGTAGAATTAAATCTGCCAGTCTATGCAGTAGTAGTTGCAGCAGTACTTACCGGTTCCGGTGGCGGGATCATACGCGATATGCTGGCCGGCAGAAAGCCTTTGGTCTTAAAAGCGGAAATCTATGCAGTCTGGGCAGCAATGGCCGGTCTCTTGATCAGCGTCGACCTGATCAGAAATGATTTGATTCTCTTTATTTTATTTGCACTAATTACGGCGCTCCGCATTTTATCTTACACTTATAAATGGCGCCTGCCCTCAAGAAAAATCACAATTTCTTAAAAAAACTGCCACCTGGTATATACTCCGGGAGGCAGTTTCAATTTAAAAAGCACTTTCAGGCACGTGTTTCACCATTCCAGCTCAACATGCCACCTTCGACATTAATGGCTTCGATTTCCTGTTCGTTAAGAAACTCACTTGCCCGGCCACTTCTCGCACCAGAACGGCAAACCAAATAATAAGGTCCACCGCTATTAAGTTCATCTGAACGGCTCTCGATTTCCCCCAAAGGAATGTGTTTTGCGCCAGGAATCATTCCTGCTGCCACTTCATCCGCTTCACGGACATCTATAATATTCAGCTTCTCCCCAGATTCCACACGCTGCTGCAATTCATCAGTTGTAATAGTCTTCATTAGTTACACCTCCTAACGGTCTTACTCCTTATAAAATCCTATAGCGGATGTTTCCGGCTGTCAATTAAAAAAACCGGCCA
>CAZGMW010000146.1:0-5050 GCA_964526895.1 uncultured Planococcus sp.
AGCATGCCGTATTCCGATATGCTCGTCAGCGAATACTCGAAAAGTCCGCGGTTATCCGTCTTGAAATGGATTTCTCCATTTTTCGGCAGCACCGTTTCGTATAATTTCAAAAATGATTCATGTGTCAGCCGGCGTTTTGCATGGCGCGTTTTTGGCCACGGATCCGAAAAGTTCAAATACAGGCGGTCGACTTCATTCTTTTCGAAAAAGCTTTCCATTTCCTGTGCATTAACACGCAATAATCGAAGATTCGGGATGCCGCCGTCCTGCTCCAGCGCTGTTTGAAGTGCCGTCACAATTACGCTGTCAAATAACTCGATGCCGATGTAATTGATATCAGGATTCGCCATAGCCATTCCTGTGATGAAACGGCCTTTGCCGCTTCCGGCTTCAATGTGCAATGGATTCGAATTGCCGAACTCCTCTTTCCATTTGCCCTTCAATTTTGCTGGTTCCGGAATTACGATTTCCGGATGGGCTTCGATCAATTCCGCTGCCCACGGTTTATATCTTGCTCTCATTTTTTCTTCCTCTTTCTATCATTTATTTACTGAATGCCAGTCGCTCGCACTGACTGAATAGCTGATGCTGCGATTTTCAGTTGTCCGGCCGGCATAATCACCGTCAACGTGGCGGTAAACCGGCTGATCCGCTGTCAATGAAAAACGGGTTCCCTTCAGCTGATGGACTTCCTTGAATCGCAGATGCTTCCCGCTGAATACCGTACCAAAAACCAGCAGCAGTTTCAATCGTGAAAGGCGGTTGACTACCGTCAGTTCAAGGATACCGTCATCCGCTATAGAATGCGGCGAAATTTTCATGCCGCCGCCAAAATAAGGCTGATTGCTGACCGTGGCAAACCAGACGTTATCATAATGTACCGTTTCTCCGTCCTGTTCGACAGTAAGCCGAAACAGCCGGAATCTCAGCAAAGTGATGATCACATACACTAAATAAATCAGTTTGCCCATGCCGATTTTATTGAGCCATAGCTTGACCTTTGAGCGATTGACCTTCACTGAAATTTCCGCATCAAAGCCTATGCCTGTGCTGCTGACAAATTGATAAAGCTTTTCATCAATAAATTCGCCAAGATCTTTTCGGTGGCTAACAGCATTGTCTCGAAAAGCTGCGATTTCTCTGGCATTCTCAAAAGAATGGAATCCCCGGCCGAAATCGTTGCCCGAACCTGCTGCAATCGATCCTACAATCAAATGCGGTGAACCAGCTGCACCGGCAATCACTTCCCGTAAAGTGCCATCACCGCCGAAACCGATAACCAAAATCGAATCTGGGGAATTCCGCAATTCACGCACCAATTCGGTGGCATGGCCACTGTATTGGCTGACCGCCAGTTCAAATGGAAAATCGATCGTCTCCTTGAACTTCAGCCATTTCTTCATGGCATTGCCGTTGCCGGCTGTCGGATTTATCACAAAAATCGTTCTCATAGGATCTTGCCCATTGGCGCAATCATACGCCATCCTTTAATTTATAAGTTTGTACAGCAATATAACGCGGTGTATTTTCCGGTTCAATCCGGAACAAGCTGAATGCATCTACTTTAAAACGCTCTTTTCCAAGTGCCGGAATATCATCCCAAGGCTCTTTGCCCGCCCATTTGTTCGCAAGTGTTATATGCGGGACAAACGGTTTATTGTCAGGTCGCAACTGAAATTCTTTGAGAGTGTCCCTGACTTTCTCCTGTAATCTGTTCAAAGAACCATTTTCTTCCGTCTCTGCATAAACAACCCGGGGCCGATCCGTTATACCGAAATAACCTGTCCCCGTAATATCCACCACAAAAGAGTCATGTACGACTTCCTCTAAGGCTTGTGCTACTTCGCCGATTTCACCATGAGGATCGCCCCCTATAAACAACAGGGTCATGTGAAGATCTTCTGCTGCAGGCAGCCGTCTATGGCTGGATAAATTCCAGGAATTTCTTTGTTCCACAAGAGAATGAGCAGTCGCCAACGGTATTTTTATCCCGATAAAATAATGATTAACCATATGCATCACCTCTTATAAGTTTACCATTTATCTAGTATTAACGGTCACTATGATTTTCACCCAAAGAAGCTCTTCTTTTTAAACCCATAAAAAAACAGCAGCCATTAAATTAATGGCCACTGTTTTCAGCTCAAATATTATTGCACTTCTACACCCAAATTTAATTTTGCTTCGAAAGCCTTTTGAAGCTTTTCAGTCAATGGCCCCCGTGTCCCGTTTCCGATTTTAAAATCGTCAACTTCTGTCAGAGGAATAATTTCCGCTGTCGTTGAAGACATGAAGAATTCATCCATTTTTAGAGCCTGCACTTTCGTCATCGGAGTCTCCTGGACGGTAATACCAACCTCTTCGCAAAGCCCGAGTATGGTTCTTCTCGTAATGCCGTCCAAAATCAAATTCGTGGCCGGATGCGTATAAAGGATTCCATCTTTTATGCCATACATATTCGAAGAAGAACCTTCAGTGATAATTTCTCCGCGGTGAAGCACCGCTTCGTAACAGCCATTCTCATAAGCTTCCTGTTTTGCCAGCACATTTCCGAGCAGATTAAGGCTCTTGATATCACATCTAAGCCAGCGCATATCTTCGATGAATTTGGCGCGTGCACCGTTTTCCATCAATTCTACCGGCCGTTCGACTTTTTTTGTGTAACCTACTACAACTGGAGCGCTTTCTGAAGGGAATTGATGTTGTCGCACAAAAGATCCACGGGTGATCTGCACATATACCTGCCCGTTATTGATTTCGTTTTTTTCAACCAAGTCGTATATCAATTTGTGGAAAACATCTTTTGTATACGGCACTACGATTTTGACTTTTTCTGCACTCGTATAGAAGCGGTCGATATGTTCTTTTGCCGTGTAAAGATTTCCGTTGTATACACGTATAACTTCATAGATCCCGTCACCAAATTGATACCCACGATCCTCTTTTGATATCTTCAGCTCTTCTTCCTGAATAAACTCATCGTTGTGCAAAATCCATTCCATATACAATCCCTCTTTCACTTCTTTTAATAGATTTTCTTGTTGAAATAATTTTTTCAAAAAACTATATCTTATCCATTTACTCTTCTTTAATGCACGCCAGCTGATAAATCGCTTCTGCATATATCGCAGCCGCTTTTGTGAGATTATCGATATCCACAAATTCATCCAGCTGATGCGCGACATCCTTCTCGCCCGGGAACAGCATGCCGAATGCGACGCCTTTATCCATTACCCGTGCATAGGTGCCGCCTCCGATAGCCAGCAGTTCCGCTTTATCTCCGGTCTGCTTTTCATAAGCATCCTGCAGCGTTTTGATAAATGGATCATTTTCATCGACATAATGAGGTTTTGAATTGGAATGGATGTTCATTGAGAAACCTTCCACCTGAAAATCGGCCATCTTGTCATCGAATGGATAGGAAATTGAATAGCGCATGCTTACTTCGACTTTCCCGCCTTTGGATCCTTCAAAACGCATAATTCCTGCATTGAATGTCGTATCTCCTGAAGCATCATCGGCAAATGCAAGTCCGAACGAGTTGCCACGAGTATCACCGTAAAAATTATCCGCGATAAATTCAGTAAATACCTGCCCATCACCCGTAAGATGATCTTTTAGAAATAGAGCCAGCATTACTCCGGCATTCACCCCATCATCCGGTTCCATTGCATGGGCTGCTTTACCGCGAATGGTCAACTTCACTTTGCTGTCTTTTTCATCTGCTGAAAAAGGAAGATCGTATTTAGCGGTAAACTTTTCAAATTCCCCTCGCCAATCGGTCAAGCTTCCTTCCACTTCCGCTTCTGCGAGGTCTGGCACCATATTCGTCCGGTCGCCGGATTTAAACGAAATCAATTGATCTTCCTTACCGGAATATACCTGTGAAAAAATCAAAGCCGCAATTCCTTTTTCCGCGTTGATAATCGGGAAATCTGCGTCAGGCGCGAACGCCATTGTTGGCATTTCTTCTTTCTGAAAATAATTTTCAACACAGCGGAAACCGCTCTCTTCATCTGTCCCGATAATAAGCCGTACACGTTTATTAAACTTAAACCCTGCGTCTTTCACCATATTCAAAGCAGTCCATGCTGCAATTGTCGGCCCTTTATCATCAATCGCACCACGGCCGAATAATTTACCTTCTTCGATCACTCCGCCAAAAGGTTCTTTTGTCCACCCTTCACCGGTCGGAACCACATCGACATGTCCAAGTATTCCCAGCAATTCCTCACCTGTGCCGATTTCCAAGTGTCCCGCGATATGATCCACATTCTTAACCTTATAGCCGTTTTCACGACCTTTATCTAAAAACCAGTCCAATGCCCTTTTCACTTCTTTTCCAAAAGGTGCATCCGCTGTTGCGTCGTCACTGAGTATGCTCGGGATTGCAATCAGTTCCTGCAATTCCCTCAGCATTTTTTCCTGTCTTTTTTCCGCTTCCAGTTGCCAATCCATCTGAACACCCCGCTTTTATTACCCCCATTGTACACCTTTTTAGATTTAATAAAAGAATTTCCAATTAAATTTATCAGTAATTTATAAGAATATGATTTTGTAAATAAAATGTAAATTTAAGTAAATAAAAATAAAATCATGGATATTAAATCACTTTTTCGATATAATCAAATTGTCAGATAAATTAACCTGGCAGATAATTTTTAGGAGGATGTCTCAAACACTTGCCAGAAACCGGCCGGGTAAACCCCGGCAACTCGTCCGCTAGTCTTTGCCACCGGGAAAAAAGATGAAGGAGTGGTTCTCTTTTATGAAACCTACTACGGATCGCATGCTCATTCGAATTAAAGATATGTATAAGTACATCCTCGCAAACGGGACTGTAACTACGCAAGATTTAGTCGATGAATTCGGCATCACTCCTCGCACCATTCAAAGGGATTTGAATGTGTTAGCCTTTAACGATTTGGTGACAAGTCCAAGTCGGGGCAAATGGACAACGACGCAAAAAAAAGTGAAGATGACATCATAGACTAAAATAGTCCTGCAAAGAAAAAATGACCGCCAAAATTGGCGGTCATTTTTTCTCTTT
>CAZGMW010000147.1:0-5050 GCA_964526895.1 uncultured Planococcus sp.
ACAAAGGTTATAATATAATATTAAAGGGTATCATTATAGTTGTTGTCTAAAAATTATAATTATTAAAAGTGTAGCAATATAAATCAGGTACACTCCCGAAATAGGAGGAATACGATGGATCAGTCAACTACAGGGCCATCCCGTCAATTTGAAAATTTCAATGAGGCAGCCAATCAGGTGCTTAAGATGCTCAGTGGACGCATGGATATCAATACGCTGTTCATTGCGGAAAATGATGGGGAAACCAATAGGATTACGAAAGCTTTCAATAGAGGAGAAGAGTTGGTTTCAGAAGGTAGCGAATCGCCTTTGAATCAAACTTTTTGCAACCTTTCGATCCGCCACGGACGTGAAGCGCTGAAAATAGCGGACATTTCCACAGATGAAAACGCTCAAACCCTGGATATCGCATCCAAATTCGAGAATGGCTCTTTCATGGGCATTCCGATTTATTATGAAAACGGCACAGTTTATGGCACCATTTGCGGATTGGATAAACACCCCTATGAATTTACGCCGGAAGACCAGGAAATGTTTGAGATGATGTCTTCTCTATTGACGTATATCCTGGAACTGGAGACGGCCAAAAAAGAAATCCAAAAACTTTCCTCACCGCTTGTGCCGCTGACAAACGATATTTCGATCCTGCCGATTATCGGTCATGTCACCTACACTCGTGCCAAGCAAATGATCAATGATGTCGTACAGAAAGCGGGGGATGGACTGGACACGCTGATCATCGATTTTTCCGGTATTACGGAAATCGACCAACAGATTGAACAGCCTTTGCTGGATTTGGTGACAACCCTGAAAGTCATGGGAGTTACACCTGTCATTACCGGCATCACTCCGTCCATCGCATTGAATGTTCCGCATTTTGCCCACTCCCTGAAGGGCGAAAGAATGGAAGCGACGCTTAAAATTGCCATTGAACAAATGGGTTTTGTATTAACCCAGAAAGATGAATTCAAATCTTCCCTCTGAAATAGGGATGGAAACTTTTCAAATTAAAATCAACGAATAAAAATAAACCCCGAAAGAGGCCGTTTAGGAAAACGGCCTCTTTCGGGGTTTTGTCATGTCAGTTTTTCACAGCTTCAGAAAAAATGGAATTGACGGCCATTTTTGCGATCGTGCCGTTGGACATGATGAATTTATCAACTTTTATGTGTGAGAAATTCGCCATATGTTCTTCCCGTTCCACTTCGACTGTCGTATAAACGCCCGGTGACATCCGTTCCACAGCTGTCGCGATCAGCAGCGATTTGCCGTCCGTCAGCATCTGATCTTCGATGCGGTCATCCGAAAAGATTAAGACTGCTTTTGCCTTTTGGACATTTGCCTGGCGCAGCACGTCTCCATGTGTGGCATTGCCGCGGACATAATGGATTCTTGGGTGAATCTCTTTCGCTGTTTCCAGCCTGTCGATCACTACAATTTCGGTTTTTTCATCTTGCTTCAGTATTTCCGCAATTGCGTTTTCAGCTTTGTATGACCAGTCGATGATGACAATGTGATTTTGTCCTTTAAACATCAGTTCACCTCTTTCTTCTCTTTTTCGGTGCATGCTAAAGCTGTCGATCGCCTTTCCGATAAAGGCCGCGAACAATCCGATGCCGACTATGTATAAGAAGAATACCGTAAAGACTCGGCCGCCAGTAGTGGACGGGTAAATATCACCGTAACCGACTGTCAGGATGGTCGTCATCGTAAACCATAAAGAATCCGCATAATTCGTGAAAGTGGCTGGCTCAATGACAGGCATCATCACGGTGCTGAAGGCGATCAGCAATAATGTGCCTGCCGTCAGGAGAAGCCAGGAGAGGCTGGTCGCCTGCAGATAGATCCGGCGAAGTATGATCAATTCAGAATCCCCCCTTTTTACTTATCAGTATACACGATGGAACACGGTTGCCGCTGCTTGGGCAGTTTCTTTTCCTGCAGAAGCAGCGGCTTAGAGCGGTTCATGCCCGGTTTCCGCATAAAAATTCTCTACCGCGTCAACCACCGTCTCCAATTGCTCTTTTTTAGGCGCGGACTCCCTAAGGGTCACCGGCAGTAAATAAGCGGATGCTTTCTTGGCGGGAGTGTGCTCGAGCAGGACGACTGTGTCATTTGCCCGGGGATGCTCTTTATCCGATACGAGAAATACCGAATACAGACGAGTGCTCATCAGCAATTTCTTGATATTGTATTTCTGGTCGAACCCTCTCGATTCTATAGTGCGCATTAAAAGGTTCTTTTCGTTTTCAAAAGTTGAAGACATGCTATCATCCCTTTTCGCATTGTTGATTTTTCCTGAAACACTTCTTTCATTAGAGTATGCAAGAACTTTTAGTGGAAGGGAAGTGTTTAGTTCAAATGAATTAAAAAATTATACAAAAATACTTAATAAGAGGTTAATGCCTGAAACTGCGGGGTATAGCTAGGTTGTACCTAAAACAATAAAGGAGGAAAAAACAATGGATCATTTAAAAGCCCTTATTATTAAATTTGTCATGATCGCTGTTGTTCTTCTGGTTATTCTGACAGGAATTTTCGAAATGGAGTTCGGCGATGTGCTTGTGATCAGCGCAGTTTTAACTGTGGTAGCCTACCTGCTGGGGGATCTCATGATCTTCCGCAAAACCGGTGATCGTGCAAACCATAACCGGAATGGACATAATGATGTCCATACGAAGCGCAACACAATCGCGACTATAGCTGATATCATCTTGGCTTTTCTGGTGATTTGGCTGGTGGGCGAAGCAGTGCTTGCTGATAGTGATGACATCATTACAGCTGCCATCGTTTCAGCTATTGTGATCGGTGCAGGGGAATGGTTCTTCCATAAATATTTGGATCGCCACGTTTTCCCGGAAAAACACAATCACGCAACTCATACTAATCATTAATTCAGAAAGGGCCTTTTTCGAGGCTCTTTTTTTGATGGAATTTAGTAGCCGGATACTTTCGAATAGGACCATCTAATGTATGACAAGTGCTATGGTTATGAATAAATTGATTATTCGGATAATATAAAGGGTGGAACGGTAAAAAAGAAGGAGGACATTCATATGGATTTAGCAGGAAAAGTGGCAGTGGTGACAGGCGGAGCTTCAGGAATCGGACTTGCCGCAGCAAAAGCGTATTTGGCAAAAGGGGCGAAAGTGGTGATCGCTGACTTTAATGAAGAAGGCGGCAAGCAGGAAACGGATAATCTGAAAAGCGATGGGGAAGTGGCGTTCTTCAAAGTGGACGTTTCGAGCGAAGAAGCGATTGAGGACATGATCAAGTTTGCCGTGGACACGTTCGGCACGGTCGATATCCTCGTCAATAATGCGGGCGTCGGGGCGCTCAGCGAAACGCACGAACTGAGCTACGAAGACTATCACAAGGTCATCGCAGTAAATCAGGACAGTGTGTTCTTCGGCTCGAAGCATGCAGTCCGTCATATGATGAATAATGGCGGCGGCGTCATCATCAATACGGCCTCCATTCTCGGCAGTGTGGGAGAAGGCGGCGCCTTTGCCTATAACGCCTCCAAAGGTGCCGTTAACCTGATGACGAAATCATTGGCCCTGCAATACGCCGATAAAAATATACGCGTCAATGCGGTGGCACCAGGCTACGTCGAATCCGGCATGGTCAGCCGTGACGCGCTTGGACCGGAATTCTACGATCAGCTTGTCAGCAAGCATCCGATCGGACGCCTCGGCAAGCCAGACGAAATCGCCCATGCCATCATTTTCCTGAGTGAAAATGACTTCATGACCGGTACAACCATTCTGGTGGACGGCGGCTATACCGCCCAATAATGAAACAGTAACCGTCGCTCCTTATGGGGGCGGCGGTTTTATTAAGTAAGCTGACAATAGGGAAGAGTGTTTGACGACCCTGTGACAGGGAGGGGAAACTGTCCGCAACGCAGGCGCATAAGGAACAATTCGGGGTCAGAGCGGCAGCCATGTGAACAGCGAGTGAAGTGGCGCTTATTTGTAACAGAAATGTAATCTGAAAAGGTAGACTTTCAAAGCGGCAATTGTGTATTCTTGATACACTCCACTAATTGTTTTAAACATTTATGTATAATATTGTTAGTGGCTGACACCAACAAATGAGTTTCCTGAAACCTTTTTAGAAAAAATGCCAATACAGTTCGTTAGGAGAGGTTCACATGAAATACTCCATTTTTCAAATGGATATCATCGCTGGAAAGCCTGATGCAAACAGGATGAAAGTAAGGCACTGGCTCGAAGCGGAGATGAAAGAGAATAAGCCAGATATTATCGTGCTGCCCGAAATGTGGACAACTGCCTATACGTTGCGGTCATTGGATAAAGTGGCCGATACGAATGGAGCGAAGACAAAGAGTTTCCTGAAAGAACTGGCTTTGACTTTTAATGTCAACATCATCGGCGGTTCGGTGGCCAACCGAAAAGACGGCAAATTTTATAATTCGTCTTTTGTATATTCGAGGAGCGGGGAATTGGTCTATGAATACGATAAAATTCACCTGGTCCCGATGCTGAATGAACCTGATTACCTTACAGGGGGCGATACAGCACCTGAAGTGTTTGAATTGGAAGGCGTCAAAATGGGCTTGATCATTTGTTACGACCTGAGATTCCCTGAAATTACCCGGAGTCTTGCTCTCGACGGAGCGCAGGTTCTCCATATCGTAGCGGAGTGGCCGGCAGCAAGAGCCCAGCACTGGAAGACGCTGCAAATGGCACGGGCCATTGAAAACCAGATGTACGTGGTTTCCGCAAACCGGGTGGGTGAATATGATGGCGTTGGATTTGCCGGAGCGTCCATGGCCATTGATCCGTGGGGCGATGTCTTATATGCAGCTGACGAAGAAGATGAAGAAACCTGGTCGATTTCCCTGGACCTTGATAAGGTGAAAACTGTAAGAGAAGAAGTGCCGATTTTCACGAGCCGGATGCCTCAATTGTATAAGAAGGAACTTTGAGCTCCGCTAAAATTTCAATTGAATTATTCAAGCATAGCCCTGCCGGTTTTTCCGCCGGCAGCTATGCTTTTTTTTGTGAAAAAAAGTCGGTCTCAC
>CAZGMW010000148.1:0-1657 GCA_964526895.1 uncultured Planococcus sp.
ACATTGAACGGAACAGTTTTTTCTTTCTTTTTCTCTGTACTGACGACTGGCTCGACTTTCTGATCTTGCTGAACTTCGATATGTACTGATTGTTCTTCGACAGAATCTTGAGTATCTGGCGAAGCATCAGTAACTGCTTCTACTGTCTCGCTTTCTTGCTGATGAACAATTTCCATTTCTGCTTCTTTTAGTTCTGTCTGCACCGGCACGGTATCTTCTGATGATTGGTTCTCTTCAAATCTACTAATGCTTGAAGCTATATCATCCTCTTCTGAATCCGCCGTTTCCAGATCCGCCGGTTGAACTGAAGGCAATTCCGGATTCGATGCTAACGCTTCTTCTTCTCTGCTTACAGAAGCGGATATTTCCTCTTCCACTGTTGTTTCCGGAATTTTTTCCTCTTCGATTTCAGCCGTTTCATGGCTCTCTCTGATATCTTCAATACTATTTTCCGGTTCTGGTGAAATGGTTTTATAGAACTCTTCTTTCCGATCTTTTTGTTCCAGCAATTTTTCAATCGAAGCCGGTACCGGTTCATTGAAACCATGTATTGGTGATGGAACCCTGGTCGGCTCAAAACGGCGTTTGATCGGCTCCTTTTTGCTTTCAGGAGCTTTTCTGGCTGGTTTTGATACTGGTGACTGATGCTGTTGCACAGGACGGTGCGGCGGCTTTCTTTCGATCGTTTTTGCTTCCTGGCGAATTTCTTTACGTTCAGGATGCTGGACATTCTGCACAGGACGACGGATCAGTTCTTCCCGTACTTCAGCCATTGTAACCTTTTCTCCACTTTGTTCTTTTTTCAAAAAGATTTCTCTTTCTTCATCGGTAATCACCGGAAAGCGAAAAGGTACATGACTATTTTTTTGTTCTGCAGGAGCTTCATACTCCTGTTCTATTTCCTCTTCAATTTCATCCTGAAACATTCGGTTCCATACTTTTTTAACCCAGCTCATAACAAGTCACGCCTTTACTTCAAATGCTGATCCGATTTCGTAGTCATCGTCCAATACCAAAATACCTTTTACTTCTGGAGCATTCGGCAACGCCAATTCCTTTGCAGAACAAATCATACCGCTCGAAGCAATTCCCCGAAGCTCAGCGTCTTTAATGAGCATGCCAGAAGGCATTACGGCTCCGACCTTTGCGACAACGACTTTTTGGCCAGCTTCCACGTTCGGAGCTCCGCAAACAATCTGCAGTTTTTCATTTCCTACATCTACTTGGCAAACATTCAGTTTATCTGCATCCGGATGCTTTTCTTTTGAATCGACGTGGCCGATAACGAATTTGGGTGATAAATCGACTTCCAATAAAAAATCGATACTGTTCTTCTCTAGTGCATTCTGTAATTCAGTCACTAATTGTTCCGATAAATCAATCGCTCCCGTTTCAGGAAAACTGATATATTGGGAAGCATTGAACAGATTAAACCCTGTAATCGTACCATTGTCATCTTTGATGACTGTTATGTCAGCGCTGTCTTCCGTATGAATTTTCTCCGGTTTCTCAGTTTGCAGCTGAACCAGCAGCACATCGCCTATTCCTTGCTTATTATAAAATGCATTCATTATTAATCGTTCTCCTTTTCAGGTCTATTTTTTGCCAGGATGAATATCGGTTCCAATTCGCCATTTTCATAGATGAAAGACAACGA
>CAZGMW010000148.1:1757-5048 GCA_964526895.1 uncultured Planococcus sp.
TTGCCAGGATGAATATCGGTTCCAATTCGCCATTTTCATAGATGAAAGACAACGACGTGATCGGCACTTTGCCGCTTGTAAAGAAATGCATCGCCATTTGCGCAAGCACATCGTAACCGGATTCGTTCCGGATATCACCGATGATCAGTACATCTTGATGCGGCACAGATACTGTCATATCGCCGCTGATTTTCTTTTTCATTTCTTTCAGGAAATTCTCATTCAAAATTCGGGATGCATCATATCCATCGTTTTCATTGAGGAAGTAAAACACATTTCCTGCAACGTGATCTTCCTTGACTGCAGTTTTCAGCTTCTTGACCTGGAATTTTGCCAATTCCTTGAGCTGGTCTTCTGTCAGACTTAATGAATTTAACACATTTTCATCAATTAAGCGATAGGCTGTCCCTGTATCCAATGCATAAAATATCCGTGTTTCAGCGGTGTGGTCGGTGGTCACAAAGCGATTGCCTTCGTTTGACTCCATCGGAAATGAGGTTGAGCGGATAACCGGATAGATGTGTTCTCCGCCAGGCAGATTCCCTTCAGCTTCCTGTTCCATCGCATTGAATGTCTCTTTGATCGTGTAGACGATTTCATCTACCGCTTCTTCGCCTTTTGCTTCATAACGGCTCGTAATTTTTGGCAGGTCCAGCGTTAGCCCTTTGCCAATTTTGCTATGACGGATGTTCGCCGTATTTTTTTCACGGTCGTAACGCCATTCCAAATCGCGGCTTGGCATACGTTCTCTTAAAAGATTAAATAATTGTGTGGAGTTCAATTCGATCTTCCTCTCTGTCAAAAATAAACGGCTCGACCTTCACAGGCGAACCGACTTGGTGTTATAGGGGTAACCCTTGAATGAAAGACTCTATTTCCTCTTTTGATTTCCGGTCACGGCTGACAAATCGGTCAAGTTCCTTTCCATTGCGAAATGCCAGGAAACTCGGTATGCCGTAAATATCCAGCTCGATGCAAAGGTCGATAAATTCATCTCGATCTACCGAAACAAAAGTGAATTCTTTGAACGACTCTTCTACCTCCGGCAGGATCGGGTCAATGACTCGGCAATCCGGACACCATCCAGCTGTAAACATGAACACAGTGCCATCAGCATTTTTATAGTCAGTGAATTCTTCAATGGATTGCAGTTTTTTCATTTTCCAGTCACCTCAATTTTCTTCTTTTATAGAACGGACGGATTTCATCATCCACTCCATATTATCCGGAACATCCGACTCTTCTGAGATGGTCGTCATTTTAACGCCTCCCGCACTGACGACCACTTCCAACCGATCTTCAGCAATCTCGCGCAATGTCGTAAAACCAAAACGACCACTTTCTTCGAACGTTTCGTCAATTACCCATTCCTGTGCAGTATCCGCTTTTTGAAGGTCATATAAGAATTTGCTGTCTGCAGTTTCGTTCGGATTAACCGATAAAATGTATGAATCATTTCCGTTTGTAATAGTGATATTTTTTTCATCAGAAAATTCTTCAATGTCATAATTACCTGGCAGATACAATGCTGTTTCACCAGCATTTTCGTTTGCTTCCGGTGGCTCTTCTTCGAAAGCCAAACGGGTTTCTGAAATTCCTTCTGCCATTCTTTCTTCAGGAGTCCCCATGCATCCCGCTAATAAGCTGATGGACAACACAGTTCCTGCGATTAAAACAGAGCGTTTCACGCGTCTTCCTCCCCTAGCTTTGCTGTTTTCTATTTTAAAGCTGTTTCTATCCACATGCAACTCAACCGCTGCCCAGCCGGTATTGTCCGATCAGCAATTTTACGATATGGCCAAACATGTCTCCCCTGTTCATCAGTCCGTCTGTTAAAATTCCTATTGCTCCTTTATCATGGCGGATACCTGACTCATTGGCATAGTCGTCCATGACCGGGCCGAGCTCCAAGCCTTCTTTCAGCTTCCGGGAAATTTCCTCAGGCAGCGGAATCTGCGCTCCGCCCGCTATATAAGTTTTTCCGTCTGCCGCAGCGAGTGCACCCCAATTGCAGAGATAAAGGCCTCCCTCCAACTCAAAAACCCCTCCTTCGAGACCAATTGCCAAATCGAAGGAATCTCCAAGTGATGAAGTTGCCCTATTGACTGCTCCCTGTTTTGTTTCCTCAATGGAAAACGGCTGAGCCGAGACACCAGAATCCGCTTCAACAGAGATAAGAACAATAGGATTCCCGATTTCTTCAAAACCATCTTGCACAGATTTTATCTTGGCCGGATTTTTCGATGCGACAGCAACTTTCAAAATTTTCATCCACTTTTTTCCTCCCTAAAAAAAAGTGCCCGGGGGGGCACTTTTTTTAAACGTTATTTTTGATCGTTTCAACTGTTGTACGGTCAGCAGCTCTGACCAGCTTCAGCAATAATTCCTTAGCTGCCGCGTAATCATCAGTGTGGATGATCGACGATGAAGTATGGATATAACGCGAACAAATTCCGATCACGGAACTTGGCACTCCTTCGTTTGCTGTATGCACACGCCCCGCATCTGTACCACCTTGTGAAATGAAATACTGGTACGGGATATTATTCGATTCTGCTGTATCGAGAACGAATTCACGCATGCCGCGGTGTGTAACCATGCTCTTATCCAAAATGCGCAGGAGCGTTCCTTTGCCCAATTGGCCAAACTCATTTTTATTGCCGTCCGCGTCATTCGCCGGGCTTGCATCCAGCGCAAAGAAAATATCCGGATTGATCATATTCGCTGCCGTCTGTGAACCGCGCAGACCGACTTCTTCCATGACCGTTGCGCCAGAAAACAATTCGTTCGGCAATTTTTCGTCTTTCAATTCACGCAATAACTCGATGGCCAAGCCACAGCCGTAGCGGTTGTCCCAGGCTTTCGCCATGATTTTCTTGTCATTGGCCATCGGAGTGAACGGGCTGTAAGGAATGATCTGCTGTCCAGGGCGAACGCCGAAAGACATCGCATCTTCTTTGTTGTCAGCACCGATATCGATCAGCATGTTCTTGATATCCATCGGTTTGCTGCGCAATTCTTCGCTCAATAGATGCGGCGGGATTGAACCGATTACGCCAGGTACTGTTTTCTCACCTGCTATAATATCGACACGCGTCGCCAACATTACCTGGTTCCACCAGCCGCCAAGCGGTTGGAAACGAATCATCCCGTTATCCGTAATTTGTGTAACCATGAAACCGACTTCGTCCATATGGCCCGCGACCATGATGCGCGGTCCGTCCTGTTCTCCGTGCTTGACCCCAAAGATGCTGCCAAGATTATCCTGTATCAATTCATCGGAAACTGCAC
>CAZGMW010000149.1:0-5048 GCA_964526895.1 uncultured Planococcus sp.
GCAATTTCCGGATCGGGTTCAAATTCGGCATGGATCTGGTTCGCTTTCCGTTTATTTTTCGGACAAACTGTCTGGCAAGTATCACAGCCATATAGACGATTGCCGATTTTCGACCTGAATTCATCCGGCAGAAAGCCTTTCGTCTGCGTCAAAAAAGAAATGCAACGCTGGGCGTTCAATTGCCCGCCTTCCACAATTGCTCCTGTCGGACAGGTATCGATGCACAAACGGCAGTCGCCGCATTGATCTTCCATCGGTTCATTCAGCGTAAATGGGATATTGGTGATCATTTCTCCCAGATAGACATAAGATCCGAATTCCGGCGTAATGATATTGGTGTTTTTCGCACTCCAACCGATTCCAGCTCTTTCAGCGACTGCGCGATCGGACAATTCCCCTGTATCTACCATTGAACGCATTCGTGCGTCCGGATAATGCGCAGCGATAAAGGCTTCCAGCAAAGTCAGTCTCTCACGCAAAGCTGCATGATAATCTTTTCCCCATGATGAACGTGAAAATATACCCCGCCTTGCTCCTTTTGTTCCGTGCGGTGCATCGTTCATTTTCGATGGATATGCAATCGCGATTGCTATGATCGTCACCGCTTCTTCCAACAACAACTCCGGATGCGTCCGTTTTTCGACATCCGATTCTTCAAAACCCGACTGATACTGCAGCTGCTGCTGGCGTATCAATTGATGCTTCAAATTAAAGAAAGGTTCCGCTGAAGCAAACCCAATTTTATCTATTCCGATTTCCGAGGCATAAGCAACGAGCTCTTTTTGAAATTGTTCAAGATTCATGCTGATAACCCCTTCATTGAATATATGATACGATAATGTATATAGCTAATGTGAAAGGATGAGTGCAGTGGAAACAACAGTCGATCCCCGTATTCCTGAAGTTCTTTCTGATTTCAAAATTGGAATCATTCATTATAACAATATCACCGTTTCCGATTCTCCTCAAATGTTAAAAGGCCGTCTCCAGCTTTTCCAGGAACAATTATTCTTCGACCTTGAAGATAAAGAGATGAGCGATTATCCGGGTCTGCTTGAATGGAAAGTAAACTGGAAAGCGCTAGGCGCCGATCCAAATCGCTACCGTCCCTCGGCAGAAGCCCTATTCCGGAGAGTTAAAAAACAAAATTATCTCACACCAGTCCATTCCGGTGTCGATATGAATAACTTTCTTTCGCTTCAATACGAAATCCCCTTGGGTTTATACGATACCGACAAAATTGAAGGTGATGTCACGATAACAATTGGCACTGAAAATGATCAATATGAAGGCATCAATAACCGTCTAAATACATTGGCCAATATACTAATCACAAAAGACCAGCAAGGTGCATTCGGCAGCCCGTATGTCGACTCCAAAAGAACCGCTGTAACCGAAGAGACAACTAACGCTTTGCATGTCTTTTACCTGCGTCCTTCCATGGACCGCGATACAGCACTCGAATTACTCGCAGCCGCTGCCAATATGTTTACAGGCATTAACGGCGGAGAAGCAGATTTTTATGTCATCTGAACATATGCCTGAGCCAGTTAACGCTGCTCAGGCATATTTCTTTTCGTGCAGCGCTTACATGCAGTACACTCGGATTAATCTGAATAAAAGAGGGATCTGACTTTGAAACCTATCTATACTGATGTCATCCAATTTCGGGGAAGCCATTACGATTTCGGTTATATGCAAGGACAGAAACTAAAAGATTCACTTATCCTTCCAAATCGCCGTAAACAATTTGGCACCTCAAATCGTCATTTAATGATTAACGAAAAAGAAGCGAGAGACATGCTTCTCACATATGCGCCAAGAGTTTGGGAAGAAATCAATGGATTGGCCGACGCACTCGGCTGGAACATGCACGAAGCCATCCGTGAATTCGGCGGCTATTACCTTGAATACACAAGAAGTGGCTGTTCGATATTAACTGGCCCTGATTTCATGGTCCGTAATTACGACAGTTCCCCACAAGGATACGAAGGAAGATTTGCGCTTTATCAACCTACAGACGGCGGCTATGCAACAATTGGGCCCACCATGCAAATAACTGGACGCACCGATGGTCTCAACGAAAAAGGCCTATCAATGGGTTATAATTTCATTAATCGCCGAAACTCAGAAGACGGCTTTATCTGGATTTCAGCTATCGCAGAGGCATTTCTGGCCATTCCGTTTATCGGAGGTACTTTTGTGTTGAGTACAGGCTATGCCGTACTCGGATTTATGTTCGTTTTGCACGCGGTGACCTTGTTCTTCTGTTTCCGTGAGTATTCACCGAAGTCAGGTCCGATTCTGGGTCTCATCACAAGCTTATTGGCTTGGTTCCCGGTTATCGGCTGGGCATTACATTTACTGAGTGCAATCGTATTGTTCATCAATGCTGCGGTCGCAAGCCGTCCACGTATCTAAACTTTAACCGCCATTACTGGCGGTTTTTTATTGTCTTCGTATTGGCGGAGGTTCTGACTCGAAAATTTGGAGCGGTCTTTGTACAATAAAAGAAGAAAGGGTGAGCGCAATGGATTTAACGATCAATTCAACAAAAACATTACATAATGGAGTGGAGATGCCGCGCTTTGGTCTCGGCGTCTATAAAATGACGGACAAGGAAGAGGCAGTCAACGCGATGATAGCAGCAATTGACGCCGGTTATAAAGCGATTGATACGGCGGCTGTCTATGAAAATGAACAGGAAGTCGGAGAAGCGGTACGGAACTCGACTGTGAAACGGGAAGATTTATTCATCACATCGAAAGTATGGAATACGGATCAGGGCTATGATCAGACGTTGAGCGCTTTTGAAGCGTCGCTGGAGCGGCTTGGGTTTGATTATCTGGATCTTTATCTAACGCATTGGGCTGTGCCTGGAAAATACGAAGAGACGTACCGGGCGATCCAGCGGCTATATGATGAAAAGCTGGTAAGGTCAATCGGCGTTTCGAATCATCATCAGCCGCATCTGGAGCAGATCCTGGCAAAGGCGAATACAAAACCAATGGTCAATCAGATTGAATTGCATCCTCAATTGACACAGGAACCGCTGCGGGAATTTTGTGCACAGCAGGAAATTGCGGTGACTTCCTGGTCGCCGCTTGCGCGCGGACGACTTTTGGAAGATCCAGTACTTGCGGAAATTGCAGCTGGGCATAATAAGACGATTGCTCAAGTGATTATCCGCTGGCATTTGCAGAATGACCTCATCGTCATTCCAAAATCGGTGACGCCTTCCCGCATAGTGGAAAATGCTGCCGTCTACGATTTTTCTCTGACAGCGGAAGAAGTAGAAGCAATTGACGGTTTAAACCAGGACTGGAGAACCGGCACGAATCCGGACGATATCAAAGCATAAATAAAAGAAGTTCCCTCGTTTAAAAGGGAACTTCTTTTTATCTTGCTGAATCTTCCACGACGATTTTCTCATCTGTAAACGGATGGATGAATGACATCCGAAACGCGTGAAGGTGATAAGCTCCGTCTTGTGTTGGAGGCCCACCGTATAGTTCGTCGCCGATGATCGGATGTCCGATATGGGAAAGGTGGGTGCGGATCTGATGCGTTCTGCCAGTTTCGAGAGACAGCTGCAAGAGCGATTTGCCTTCCATATGGCGGAGCAATTTATAATGCGTTACAGCGCTTTGGCCAGTCGGTGAAACCATACGGCGTGTCGGATGGTGACGATCGCGGCCGATGGCAAAGTCGATGGTGCCGGATTTATTGTGCACCTTCCCTTTGACGACAGCTTCATAATCGCGTACCAATTGTTTCTGTTCCAGCATGCGGTCCAGGATGTTTTTCGCTACGGGGTGCTTCGCTACCATCAGCAGACCTGAAGTCCCCTGATCAAGTCTGTGTACATGTTCACCGTATGATCCGCCGCCGCGGATGATGTGACCGATGATGGCATTGATGAAAGTATCATTTTGGCCAATTTCGTTGGGGTGTGTATTCATGCCTTTTGGTTTTTGGGCAATCAGAAAATGTTCATCTTCAAATAGCACAGGCAATTCGATGTCGTGATTGGGTTCATAAGGCGAATCGGCTTTCGGCAAATCAAATTGCAGAACCGTTCCTTTCGTAAGTGGTTCTTTCCAGACGACTTCCTGAAACTTATCGTTCTTAACGGATTTTGCCATACGCAGCTCATGGACAACTTTCTTGCCGAGGCCCCATTCGGTACGCAGCAATTCTTCGACGGTCATACCGTCATCTTTGATTTCATAATTCCAGCTCATGTTATTCCTCCATAAAAAAAGAGCATGCGCAGTGCACATTGCTCTCTTGTCAGTTATTTTTTAACGACTTCTGTGAAAAATTCTTCGATATTCTCTTTTGGTTGTGCTCCGACCCAGCGTGAAACTTCTTCACCATCTTCAAAATGAATAAGAGTGGGTGTTGCTTCAATGAAATAATCGTTCCAGCCCTGATCATACTCTAACAGATTATACTGAAGAACGTCTACATCCATATCTTCCGCAACCGGCATCAAAATAGGGGTGGTATTTTGACAATGCACACATGTGGGGCTGAAGAAATAAACCGTAGTAGGCTCGCCGCTTTCAATCTGTTCAGCAACTTCATCCGGCAAAGCGATGTTCTGATAATTTTCATCATCCAACTGGTCGATAGTTGCAGGGTCTAAATCTTCCGTATCGTATGGGTTGTTCGCCAATTTCTCGTTATTGGACATTTGTGTAAGGACGATGATCAAAGCAAAAATAGCGAGAACAACGCCCCCGATGATAAGCATTTTTTTCAATTTAGTTTTCCTCCTTGATTGTTTTCAGCAAATAAATACTCATTCCGGCAATTAAAATGAATGCGATAAGCGCTAGAAATGGAATAGTGATAAAGCCGAAATAATTGATGTACTGGCCGGTGCAGGGAACCTGTCCGCAAGATGGAGCGGATTCAGAAAGAAAGGCAAGTTTTTGAATTCCGTAATGGTACAGGATCGTAGATTTTATGGCGGGAAACCGAATCGACATATTCGCGCGGCGACATTTCATCCGCGTGTTTATGATAATTTGGGATACGGC
>CAZGMW010000150.1:0-5047 GCA_964526895.1 uncultured Planococcus sp.
AAAGTTTACACAAGAAATTATTGGAAACAGGCTAGTGAAATCAAGGAGGTCTGGAACATGACGAAGTTAGGCCAAAAGAAGATTCTTGTGCTCGGAGGCACCAAACATATGATCAATGTGGTGGAAACCGCAAAGCGGATGGGCATGTCGGCCATTGTAGTCGATAATGTCATCGGCTCACCTGCTAAAAGCTATGCCGACAAATCTTTCAATATAAGCACAGCTGACATCGATGGTCTGTCAAAAATTGTCCGTGAAGAGCAGGTGGACGGAGTCTTTACGGCTTTTGAAGACATCAATACATGGAATGCGGTTGCTCTGTGCAAAAAAATGGATCTGCCTTTTTATGCAACTGAAGAACAATTGGATATCACCTCCAATAAGGATAAATTCAAGGAAATTTGCCGGCGTTTTGATGTCCCTGTCATTGAAGAAAAAGAACTGTCAGGAAGACTCGAAGAATCGGCTGTCGCAAGCTGGGAATTTCCGGTCATCATCAAGCCGGTTGACAGCTATGCCAGTAAAGGCATAACTGTTTGTTACGACGCGGACGAAGTGAAAGAAGGTTTTGCAAAAGCGATGGATTTTTCCAAATCCAAAAAGGCGATTGCCGAACGCTTCATCGATAATTCCTATGGGGTGCAGATGTTTTATACAGTCCAAAACCATAAAGTCATCCTTACTGGAGTTTGCGATCGCTATGTCCATAAACATTCGAAAGAGCATCCGCCCTTGCCGAGCGCTATGGTCTTTCCATCAAAGCATCAGGAATTGTTCATCGAAAAACTGGATTGGAAAATCCGGGATATGATCAGCGGCATCGGTATCGGAAATGGCACGGTTTTCATCCAATCCCTATTCGAAGACGGTGATTTCTATATTTACGAAATGGGATTTCGGCTCAGCGGTGAACAGCATTATCATATTATTGAAAAACAGACGGATATCAATATCCTTGAAATGATGCTGGATTTTGCAGTCAGCAACCCGATTGGCCAATATGATCTGCGGAATTTTGATGATGGCCATATGCCTATGCCTTCCTGTAATCTGCCGATTCTGCTGAAAGCCGGCATCATCGGAGAAATTCGGGGGTTGGAAGCAGTTCAGGCAATGCCAGAAGTCGTCTCTTGGGTGATCAATAAGGAACTGGGAGAAGAAGTCATTGTCACCGGCTCCTATACCCAAATGTTCGGGCGCTTTAATATCGTCGCCAACACCACCCGTGAACTCTATGATACGATTGAGGCCGTCTACGATACACTGCGTATCTTCAATCAGGCTGGTGCCGATATGCTGTTGACGAAATTTGTGCCGGAACCGGTTGCGACCCCACAAAAGTGAACAGGAAATAGAAGGCTTCGCAGATGCGGAGCCTTTTTATGTGCACGGTGATATAATGGGAAACAGTTGTTTAATCGATTAGGAAAAGGATGTACATAGATGAAAAATAAGAAATGGGCCTGGATCGCAGTTGTCGGCTGGATGAGCCTGATTTTCATCCTGTCACATCAGCCGGCTTCCGTATCCAGCGGCCTCAGTTCAGGCATCACCGAATTCCTGCTTGGCGCAATCGCTGAATGGTTCCCTGGCAGTGGCGCGGAAGTGGAGCAATTCCATACTCTTGTGCGCAAAAATGCTCATTTCATTGCTTATCTTATATTAGGCGTATTATTGGTAAATGCGTTTGGAAAGTGGGGGAGGCTAAATAGCCGCCATCTTGTGGCCGCTTTTGTAATCGCCGTGTTATACGCAGCGTCGGATGAATACCATCAGCTGTTCATCGAAGGAAGAAGCGGCGAAGTCCGGGATGTGCTGATTGATAGTGCAGGGGCGGCGACAGGCATCGGGCTATGCTGGCTATTCAGCTTACTGATCCAAAAGAGAAGCTTGAGCAAAGTCTCCGATGCCGAAAAAAGAGAGTGATTTTTTCCGGTACCACGCGCGAAAATCGGCACTGGAGTTAAGATGCTGCAGCACAAAAAACCCGTACAGAAAAGATGGAAATCTTTCTGTACGGGTTTTTTGCGAATCAGTTTTCAGTTTATCGGACGTAAGTGGTGACGTATGAGGGACGCGGAAAGATATTCGGAACTTTGTCGAGTCCTTCCGATGTCCCGCGTTTTCCATGTGCATTGTTATACGCATTGGACTGCTGCCAATCCTTAAAGGATTTTTCATCAGCCCAGAGTGTAAGGATAACAAATGTATCCGAATCCAGTGGACGCAGTACGCGTATTGCTTCAAATCCCGGTTCGTTCTCGATTTGGCGGGCGCGGTTCTGGAACCGTTCCTCAAAACGTTCCTGCCCTTCTTCCGTGACCGGAATATTATTGAATACAGCAAAATATCCTTTATTGATGTCACCGCTGGCATCCAGAATCTGATAACGAGCTGCGTCCGGCAAAAGGGCTGCACTTTCCGTTTCGTAAAGCAGGACTGCATCTTCACCGTTCATCAGGTAGATCAGCCGTGCATTCGGCAAACTTACAATATGGCCCATCGCCTGGTCGATATGGCCGCTCCATTTATGTAATTCCATTGTCAAAGACCTCCTGCAATCATTTCTTACAATAATCTTATCGTTTTTATTTTTTATAAGCCAATAATTTTACCTGCCTTTAACCAAAGACTTTTAAAATTCAGTCTAGCGCAGCTTCGATTGCCGACAATCCAACGGGCGGGGTGAAAATAGTGGAGGATATTTATTTCAAAAGAAATTATGGAAGTCTATACGAAAAAATTGAAAATGGAAGATGTGAGAAATATGAATTCCGAAACAGTCTGGGCTCTGTACACCATCAGTTCATCAAAAGGGAAATTCCTTTAGCTTTAAAGGAAGGGGGGCCTTATTACGATTTGATCACTCCATATGGTTATGGCGGTCCAGTCCTAGAGCCGATTGATGGAGCGGATAAAAAAGAATTGGCGAAAGCTTTTTTCAGTGATTTTGGACAGTATTGCCAAAGGGAGAACATTGTCAGTGAATTTATACGGTTTCATCCGGTCTTAAAGAATGTTACAGACTTTGAAGGTTTTTATGACACTGTCTTTATGCGGAATACTATCCAAACCAGACTGACGGCTACCGATGATCCCTTGATAAGTGAATACTCGCCGTCAGTCAGGAAATATATCCGGAAAGCTTTGCAAAAGGGAGTGGAGTACCGGGTCTTGATGAACCCGGACAATCTCGATAAGTTTCGTGATTTATATCTGCAGACCATGTCCCGTAATAAAGCGGAGGATTATTATTATTTTGATGAAGCGTATTTTGATGACTGTCTTCAACTGTTGGGGGCCGAGCTGGTGGTTGTCGAAGTGATCTGGAAAGATACAGTGGTCGCCATGAGCTTGAATTTTGCCAGTGAAGGCATACTGCACGTCCATCTCACTGGAAGCCTGGAACAATACCATGATTTGTATACACCGATTATTTTGCAATACGCTTTGCTCCGCTGGGGCATGGCAAACGACTTTAAACTGATCCATCACGGCGGCGGTCGGACTAATGACCCGGATGATAAATTATATCTTTATAAAAAGAAGTATGGACGGGTGGAGGAGCTCGAATTCCATATCGGAAAAAAAGTCTGGAACAGTGAGATTTATGAATTGCTCTGCAAGGAGGCCGGCTTGACAGAAGAGACTTCTTTTTTTCCTGCCTACCGTCAGAATCTGCAAAAAAAGAAATCATCTGAAAAACTTCAAGCATAAACAGAAAAAGCATCCCACTCTATCTCTGACAGAGTGGAATGCTTTTTTTCTTTGGAGAGATTGACGGCTAGCCCCGGTAAATCGGGAAATGGCCCGTATTTGTATGAGGTTCCAACGCTGTTTTTTCACGGGCAATCAGCTCGTACACTTCAGCATTTCTGATTTTTTTGCCGGTCAGGATATCCAGCGGCTCGGTTTTCGTAAAGCCGCGTTTGAAACGGTATAACGGTTCGGTGCTGGCTCCGCCGAGATGCAATTGTGTTTTGCCATTATCAGCGCCCCACCGGCAAGCTTCGGAAATCACCAGGCTATTGGCGGCCAGTTTGAAGTATGCAGGATCATTGGCAGCAAGATGATAGTGGAGATAGTCACCATGATGAACCATCAATGCTGTCGATATCCTCCTGCCATCATGGACGGCGTTGATGATGAACTGCCTGCCGGCGAGCGTCCGGAAACTGTCTTCAAGAAATTCTTTAGTGAACAGGTAATATTCCGGTAAGCTGTTTCTTTTTGCCATCAGTTCGTAAATGCGGCAGAAATCATCAAGGGTCTCGCCGGTCCAGTCAAATTCGATGGACACCCCATTTTTTAACGCGCGCCGTACTTGCTGGCGCGTTCCGGATTTGAATTCGTCCATGAAATAATCGGCGGTCGATAAATCGACATACATCGCGATGCCTCGCTTATCAATTCCATAGAATTCGCCGAAAGTATCGATGTTTCCGATCCATGGATTGAAACGGATATATTCCGCGATGATGTTGTGTTCTTTACAGTGGCTTTGGAAAGCTGTGTCAAAGGCAGCCGCCAATTCTTTCTCGCACCCTTTAAGGCAGTCTGTCATGAGCGGGCCGTTCAGTCCGAATGGCGTAATGGTATCCCAGTATTCAGTGCTGCCGGGTACTCTGCGTTTGATGAACGGGTAATGGACGCGCCCGAGGCTATGGCTGAATTCAAACAGCTCTGCAACTCCGCCATCCTGGCTTTCATAAGCTTTTGCCCATTCCGGCAAGAAGAAAATGTCCGGCAACCCTGTTTTTGTGCTTACACTCAAATGACTTCTCTCCTTTTCTCGTGTTTTCCTTTTCAGTTTCAATCGTAATAAAAACGGGTTAAATCCTGGTTAAACGCCTCCATTTGAATCAACAAAAATTTTAAAGTCAATTTAACTCCAATTTAACCTGTGGATCGGACAATACTTGAAACACCATAAAATACGATATGAAAAGAGATGATAGATATGTCGGAATTATTCTTTACCCAGAATTACGGAAAGCTGTATGAAAAAATGGAACAAGGCGTCTGCGAAGTATTCAAATTCAGCCAT
>CAZGMW010000151.1:0-2884 GCA_964526895.1 uncultured Planococcus sp.
AATACGCGGTCGAGCAGACGGAATGAGACGAACGTTTTGAAGAACACGATGACGAGCAGCGCTTTCAGCACCCAGCGCACATCATACGAGAAATGATGGGTGAAAAAATTCAGGTAGATCAATGCGCTGATGCCGCCGGCGTAGACGGCTTTCGGCCAGTGGATCATCTGCAGGTCGAGGCGGCGCCAGGACTGGATGATATAACTCGCCACACTGGCGTACATAAAGCCGCTGTAGAGCGGCACGCCGAACACTTTGCTGTAGGCGTCTTCGGGATACGCCCACGAACCCATATGCACTTTGAAGATTTCGAGTGCCAGGCCGATTAAATGAAAGACGCAGATCGTTTTCAGTTCGTCTTTCGTTTCAAGGCCTGACGCCAGCATGAAGATCTGGCCGAGCAGGCAGGCGATCAACAGGAAATCATAGCGCGGCAAATAAGGGATTTCGACGAATTTCGAAACGGCGAGTGCTGCAAAAATGATGAGCGGGAAGATGCAGGCAAGCGCTTGCTGCCACGTAAAATGAATCAGGTATTTCACGGTTCGGCACCTCCGGTTTTATTGTCGTGATAGAGCTCTTAGCTTAAGAAGACGAAAACGCTGCGGATCAGGTTTCGCAGAAAAAATAAAGGATTATCAGAATTTACAGAGAATTTATAGTAATATACAATTATAGAAAGGTTGCTTAAGCCAATTGAATGGAGGGAAACGGATGGACAAAAAGCTTCTCGGGATTTTTGCATTTATTGTTTTGATCATTCTCCTTGCAGGCTGTCAGGAAGAACCTGAAGAAGAAACGACGCCGGATGAAACGAAAACGGATGAGATGGCACAGGCAGAAGTACGGGCACAGGAATACATCGAGTTATGGAACAATCAGGAATTTTCGAAGATGTACGGCGCTTTTCTGAACCAGGGCTCGAAAGATGTCTATGGTTCCCAGAATTTTGTGGCGTGGCAGGAAGATATTTACGAACAGCTTGGTGTCAGTGATGTCAATGTGACGTATGTTCCACCGGAAGAGGAACAGGAAGTCGCCAAAGATATGCCGGTGGATTTCGATATCCATGTCGAAATGGAAACGATGGCCGGACCGATCGAATTTGATCAGACACTGACGTTAATGTATGAAACGCATCAGGAAATGGAAGATTGGTTTGTTGAATGGAATCCGACCTACATCCTGCCGAAACTGGAAATGGGCGATGAAGTCGAAGTGCGCATGACCGAAGCGAAGCGCGGTGAGCTTGTCGACCGCAATGACAAGCCGATTGCCGTCAACAGCGAGGCCATGATGGTCGGTGTTGTGCCACAGAATTTTACGACGCCGGAACAAAAAGAAAAACTGGCGCGTGCACTCGAAATCGAAGTTGAGGAAATTGAAGAGGCGATGAATGCAAGCTGGGTACAGCCGCATTATTTCGTGCCGATCAAACTGGTGCCGGCAAGCGACCAGTTGACGCTTGACCGTGTGTTTGCGGTGCCAGGCACGAAACAGGAAAAAGCCGAGTTCCGTGAATATCCATACGGCGAAGCGCTGGCGCATCTGACCGGATATATCGGACCGATCACAGGGGAGCAATTGGAGAAATTGGAAGACCAAGGCTACGGCCCGAATGATATGATCGGCCGCCAAGGACTCGAACGGGCGCTGGAAGAGCGGTTGCGCGGCAAGCCCGGGGTAGAAGTCATCGCCCATAAACCGATGACGGACGCTGACCCGGTAATTCTTTATGAAAATGATGCAGGCGAAGGCGAAGTCATCAAATTGACGATCGACGCCGAACTGCAAAAATCGATATTCGAGTCCATGAACGGCGAACCGGGTGCAAGCGCGGCGGTCGATCCGGAAACCGGGGAAACGCTGGCGCTCGTCAGCTCACCGTCCTATGACCCGAACAAATTCCTGAAAGGCATCACCGCAACGCGCTATCAGGAGCTCGTGGATGCCGACACTAAACCATTGTTCAACCGCTTTGCCGCTGCCTATTCACCGGGTTCCACCATCAAACCGGTGACCGCGGCGATCGGACTTGAAACAGGAGCGATCGATCCGGAAGAAGGCATCGACATCGAAGGCAAGCGTTGGCAGCTGAACAGCTCGTGGGGCGGCTTCCATATTACGCGGCTTCATGATGACGTCGAAAATCCGATTGATCTGCAAAAAGCCTTAGTGTATTCGGATAATATTTATTTCGCTCAAAAAGGCCTCGATATCGGACGGGAAGAAATGATCGAAGGCTACCAGGACTTCGGCTTTGCGGAAGAAATTCCGTTCGTGTTGAATTTGCAGCCTTCCCAAATCACCAATAACGGAGAACTTGGTTCCGACGGCCAGACTGCTGACACGGCTTACGGCCAGGGGCAGATGCTCGTCAACATCCTGCATCTTGCTTCGATGTACGAGCCGTTCCTGAACGGCGGAACGATGTACGAACCATCGTTGCTTCTGGAAGAAGACAAACCGGCTGTCTGGAAAGAAGACCTGGTGAGCGATGAAGATGCGGAGCTCTTGCGGACTGCCATGCGCAGCGCCGTGACGGACGGCTACGCGGATTCCGCCAATATCGATGAAGTCGCCATCGCCGGCAAGACGGGCACCGCAGAACTCAAGATGCGCACCAGTGAAGAAGGCAAAGAAAACGGCTATTTCGTCGGCTACGACTCCGAGAACCCGAACGCCATCATCGCGATGATGATCGAAGGCATCGAAGACGAGTCGAATGGCAGTGATTATGTGGCTGGAAAAGTGGCGGATGTGTTGAAGGGATATAAGGAATAAAACGTGTGGGAGGCAGCTGCGGCTGCTTCTTTTTTTATGTGGCATTTGGCGAGTTGGGCGTAAATTGAGGGAAGTTGGGCGTATTTGGACCAAAGTTGGG
>CAZGMW010000151.1:2984-5038 GCA_964526895.1 uncultured Planococcus sp.
GGACGGTATGATGAGTACATTTGTGTATATGGTTCGCCACGGAGATTCGCCGAAGTCTGGCGATGAACGCACGCGGGGATTGACGGAAAAAGGACAGATGGATGCGGAGCGGCTAGCAGCAGTATTAATAGATGAAGAGATTGATGTAGTGGTTTCGAGTCCGTACTTACGGTCGATTTTAACAGTTGAAGGCCTAGCCAAATCAATAGGAAAAGAAGTAATGGTTTATGAAGATTTGAAAGAACGAAGATTTACTTCGGCGGATACGCGGATCAGTGACGTGGAATTATGGCCATTATTGGAGGAGTCATTTCAAGACCCGGATTATATGCTTCCCGGCGGCGAGTCGAATGCCGATTGTCAGACGCGTGCTGTGCAAGTTCTTCAGGAATTACTGGATACTTACGCAGAACAGCGAATTGTACTGGGCAGCCACGGAGCGGTGATGACGTTGATGATGGGATATTTTGATGACAAATATGATTTGGATTTTTTGCTCAGCACCACGAAACCGGATATTTACCGGATGGAATTTGAGGGGGAGAAATTGGTGGATGTTCAGAGATTGTGGGGAAGTTAGCAGGAACCAGAACGTTATATAATCTTTAACTCTAGTAATTTTACAATATATTCAGAATTCTTGTGTTAAGCTTGAATAAGATTAACTATGAGAAAAAGGGGCAGTTGGTTTATGTATGAAGATCCAGATGTTTGGTGGAAATTAATCCTGTTGATGTTTATTTTAGCGGTTGCCTGGACTATATTTGATGCGATCGCCAGGAAATTGCTGAAAGTGGAAAAGCGAAAATTCTTTGCTGCTCATCATGTGAACGAGAAACATAAAAGAATTGATTGGCTCATCAGTTTAGTTGCAATCGTCTGCGTAATAATCGGTTTGGCAATTAATATCACAAGAGATCCAATGGAGTGGTTCTGGTTTTGGGAACCTTGGTTTATCATGCTGCTATTTTTGGCAGCCACTCAAATAGTCAAAGCAATTATGGAACGCAAATATGCAGAAAACGCTGATATGTATAAAGTAACAATTAGTAACACCGTCTTTATTTCCATTATGTTCTTGTCATTGTTTATGACTGATTTTTGGGGATTGGGATGAGGTTAGAAAGAAGCACGAAGTTAAGCTTAAATAAGAATAAAAAACAGAAAAAGGGGCAATTCGTTTATGTATGAACAAGGAGGAGACCCGGATTTTTGGTGGAAATGGCTGCTGCTGATGATAACGGTCATTCTATCGGTGGCTGTATTTAATGCCATCATGAGAAAACTATTGAATGTGGAGCGGCAAAAGTTCTTTTCTTATAACCATATAAATGAACAGCATAAAAAGGTCGATTGGACTATCAGGATTTCTACAATTGTCATTTTGTTAATAGGCTATGCAATAAATAGCACAAGAAATCCATCGGAGTGGTTCTGGTTTTTTCAACCTTGGGCTATTTTGATACTTTTTCTAATCAGTTCACAAACAGCTAAAGTGATAATGGAACGCAAATACGCGGAAAACAGAAACAGATATAAAGTGACAATCAGTGAAACCGTCTTTATTTCAGTCATATTATTATCGTTATTTATGACTGATTTTTGGGGATTGATATGATTCGCCTGGTCCTACGTGGCCGGGTGTTTTTGATTAGTTAATGTCTAGAAAATAAGACTGTGCTACATAATAAAGTTATGCTCCAGTTTAAATTAAAAACCAAACACCAATAGCCGCGAATACAAATCCAACTCCGAGCAAGAACATGGTAATCCTTAAAGCCAGCGTATGATGATCCCGGAAAACCACTTTATATAATTTGTGCAGGCCCATTAGTATCCAGCCGGTTATTATAAAAAAGCCCGTTGTATCTAAACCTTCGTTTGTTTCCTCGTAGAACCCTTCTGCTTTCTCGGAAAATGAAAAGTAAAAAACCATTAAACTCAATAATCCTGTGACAGCTGATACGCCTAACGCAGTCCCTATTCCCATATTAAATTTCACCTTTTAAAATCTTGTTTTTTATATCTTACGTAAAGCAGTGTCAAATGTTTCA
>CAZGMW010000152.1:0-5007 GCA_964526895.1 uncultured Planococcus sp.
GACATCTATTTCGACAACGTTGGCGGCGAAGTTTCGGACGCAGTGATCTGGGAGCCTATGATATTTTGAAATAACGAAGCTCAATAGAAATGAGGAAATCAAATATGAAATCAGAATATAAGGCTTTATTTGAAGAAATCACTTTGCCGAACGGGGTAGTGCTGAATGACCGTTTGGGCGTGGCACCGATGACCACATATTCAGGAAATCCTGATGGCACGGTATCTGATGGGGAACTTGCTCATTATCGCCGCCGTTCAAATATCGGCAGCTTGTTTGTCTCTGCTTGTATCGCAGTGTCCGAAAACGGCATCGCGTTTCAAAATCAGTTTGTCGCTTTCAAGGAAGAGGTTCTGCCGCGTCTGACTCAGATGGCAGCGGAGATGAAAACGAATGGCAATAAAGCCATTCTCCAAATTCAGCATGGCGGGCGCCAAGGGCAACCGGCATTGATCGAAGCCAACGAAACGGTGGCACCGAGTGCAGTGGAAGGGCCTGCCGGCAAACCGACTCCGCGTGCGTTAACAGCTGAAGAAATCACAGACATCATCCGTGACTTTGGCGTCGCGACCCGCCGCGCTATCGAAGCCGGTTTTGACGGCGTCGAAATCCATGGTGCCAATACCTACCTGATTCAGCAATTCGTTTCCGAACTGACGAATCGCCGCGAAGATGAATGGGGCGGCAGCCTCGATAACCGGCTGAAATTCCCATTGGCGGTTCTTGCAGAAGTGAAACGTGTGGCAGCAGAATATGCGGATGAGAAATTCATCATCGGTTATCGCCTGTCACCGGAAGAATACAGCGAGGAAGCTGTCGGTTACACAATCGAAGAAACGAAGATCCTAACCGATAAATTGATTGCTGGAGGAATTCATTATCTGCACGTCTCGCTGATGGATTTCCAAAAACTTCCGCATGTCGACAAGGCCGAGGGCAGTATCGTCGAAATACTGTCGAAAAAAATCGCAGGTCGTGTGGCGTTTGTCACAGTCGGCAGCGTCACAAAACCGGCGGAAGCTGTTGCCGCATTGCAAGAAGGGGCAGACATCGTTGTGATGGGACGCCAGGCGCTTATTGATCCGGAATGGACCGAAAAAGTGAAGCAAGGAAAAGAAAACGAGATCAACGAAAAAATCCCGAAGGAAATGATCGGCAAGCTCGATATTCCTGGACCGTTATGGGAAAGAATGGTCGCTTACAAAATGGTGGAAGTTGAAGAAAAAGTCGAAGTTTAATCTGATAGAGTGAAATTATAAAGCACCCTGACCGTAACCGGCCAGGGTGCTTGTTTTATTGCTTAATCAGGAATATCCGTTGGCTTCTGCTTTTAACAGTTTAAGAAATTCGAAACAGCGTCTTATTTCGTACTCGTGAAGCCGCCGTCGATGCGGATGACGTCCCCATTTATATATTGGGCTTTCGAAGTCAGCAGAAAATGCACAAGTTCTGCGACTTCGTCCGCTGTGCCGAGGCGTTTTTGCGGGATGCCGGCTTCCGCATTTTTCTTCATCTCTGGGTTGGCATCGAAATAAGCTTTGACCATCGGCGTTTCCGTTGGTCCCGGCGCAACGGCATTAACGCGCAAACCATCTTTTGCGTATTCGGCAACAATTGATTTCGTCATGCCGACGATACCGTGTTTAGTGGCTGAATAAGTGACCACCGTGTCCTGGCCGATGACGCCAGCGCTTGATGCGGTGTTGACGATTGAACCGCCGCCGTTTTTCACCATCACTTCCGCGACATAGCGCAGACCATAAAGTGCGCCAAGCAAATTGATGCCGACGATCTGTTCGATTTCTTTGATGTCGGTTTCAAGGAAGTATTTGCCGCTTCCTGAAATACCGGCATTATTAAAGAAATAATCGATCGAGCCGAAATGCTCCACTGTTTTGTCGACGTAATTCTTCACTTCTTCCGCTTTCGATACATCGGCTTTGATGAAAAGGGCATCGGCGCCGAGTTCTTTCACTTTGCTGACGGTTTCATTGCCGCCTTCCTCGTTTACATCGACTACTGCAATATTGACGCCGTCCTGTGCCAGACGCAATGCTGCTGATTGTCCGAGTCCACTGCCTGCACCTGTAATGATTGCCACTTTACTCATAATCAAATCTGCCTCCTGTTTTATTTATTGCATACTTCTTTCTCCGTATGCTTCCCATACTACGAGTACCCGATTTCGAAAATGGCTAATCAGCAGGAAGATTCGGACTGTTTATTCGAGTCGGAAACCGGGAAGAGATAGTAAATAAGTGGAAGTTAAATTACTCAAGGAGGAATTTAAGTTATGGCTGAAAAAGCACCGACTCACAAAGAAGAATTGAAAATCGTCAATGACTTGATCAAAGACATCGATGTGGCAATGTTTACGACGATTGTCGACAACAAGCCCATTTCCCGTCCGTTGCAGACGCAGGAAGCGGAATTCGATGGCGAATTATGGTTTCTTACTTTAAAAGACACCGATAAATACCAGGAGATTTTAAATAATCCATCGGTCAATCTTGCTTACGCCGGAAAGTCGTACGTCTCCATCAGCGGTAAAGCGCAATTTATCGATGATCTTGAACGGAAAAAGGAATATTGGAATCCCGTATTGGAAAAAGTGTTGAACACTTCATATGACGATCCCAATGTCATTTTGATCAAAGTCACTGCCGAAACCGCTGAATACTGGGAATCCGGCAATACGATGAAAACCGTCAAGAATTTCGCCAAAAAGCTGACTGGCAATGAAGATGAAGGCGATAAAAAACAGTTGAACGACACGGTGGAATTTAATTGATTAGCACTTGAGAAAAACCTGCAGACAATGAGATGTCTGCAGGTTTTTTGTTTGTATAGGTTTATTAAAATCAGAAACTCGCTTACAGTTATAGAAAGAATCAGTTGCAAAGGATGAACCCAATGAAAGTATTTGCTTCCCATGATGAACAGATAACGATATTGCAGAATCGCGGACTGCTGGTGCCGGACAAGGCTACAGCCCGGCGCATCTTGTTGCGCGAGAATTATTACGCGCTGATTGATGGTTATAAAGAGCCGTTTCTGGAGCGGGATGAACGGCTGAATCCTTATGGCCAGGAGCAGTACCAGGCAGTGACGGAATTTGGCCATATTTACGCGCTTTACCGTTTCGACCGTGAATTGCGGATGCTGATGCTCAACGAATTGCTGAAGTTCGAAAAAAATATCAAGTCAAAAGTGGCATATCGCTTTTCGGAGAAGTTTAAAGATATGGACTCGTTCCTGGAACCGGCTAATTACAGCGCTGACACGGAACGTCATCACGAACGCGATCGCATCATTTCAACGCTCTATAATCTGATCAAGAGCCATAAAAAACGTGACCGGGTAAAATATCCGGCCATCCGCGAATTTTTCGATAAGCATCGCAATGTGCCGTTATGGGTGCTCGTCAATTTTCTGTCGCTTGGGCAAATCACCAATTTTTATTCTGTGATCGATGATGAACTGCGCGAGCTAATCGCCGAGGATTTCGCCGCTGAGTTCAGCGAGGAATATGAACCGTTGCAATTGAAGGCAAAGGAATTGGATGCTTTGTTGCGCATCGCTTTTCCGTACCGCAATAAATCGGCGCATGAAGAAGTGCTGTACCGTTACCGGCTGGCGCATCCGGAAGAACTCAGCAACGTCGATGCCATGCTTCGTTTGGCTGCCGGAAGCCTCGGCAAAGGCACGGTTTATTCGATGGTGAGCCTATTGAGATTGGTGCTTGCAAAAGAAGAATATGAAGTGTTTTCGATAGAGCTGGAGCGGCTGATGGCGGAATTGAAAGCTGCGCTGCCAGGACGCGCGTATGGCGTGGTCATGCGGGATACGGGATTTCGGGAGAATTGAAGAACTAATTTTGAGCAAGTGGAGACTGTTCGGATTCTATGAGCGGTTTTGGGTGTTCTATGATCACTCAGGGGATTCTATGATCACTTATCGCGTTCTATGATCACTCATCAGCATTCTATGATCATTCGGCAACAATCATGCAAACAAAGCAATAAAAAGCAGGCTCCGCATACCAGCGGAACCTGCTTTATTTCTTATCAATCAACTGGCTTCCGGAAATTCCTTTTCGACCTTTTCATCCACCTGCTCGATGATAGTTTCGTTATAGAGCAGTTCCTCTTCCAGTAAAATCAGATACCCCTCGTATGGAGAAGAAGAGTTGATCAGTTCATATGCTTCAAGATAAGCTTCCATATCGTAATAGCCGAATTCCATATCCTCATCTTCCATTGCTATGGCATCCGCTTCCTTGACGAGCTCCAAGGACATCTCCGGATCGACCAGAAGATAAATTTCCGCAAGTGTCATAAGGTCATCAAGACGATAATCAGGATTTCCGTTTTCAAGACGATTTTCCATGAAAGCGATGGCTTCTTCAAACTGATCCTGGCTCAAATAAAGATCAGTCTGCATCCAGGCCAATTGATTTAAATCTTCTTCTGACGCTGTTTCCGTCAATTCATCCATGATTTTTGCAGCTTCCCCATAGTTCCCGTTTTCCATCGCTTCATAAGCGGCGTCGTATTTCGCTTGCTCCGCTGTGCTTTCTTCAATCATATCATCGAGGAAAGTTTCCTGGAATTCGGCAAGTTCCATACCGGTCGCTTCTTTAAGCATGTTATAGAATTCACTTGGCATCTTAGCGGAAAGAAAAGTGGGCAATAATTCTTCGCCATACTCGTTGACCAGCGATTCCACCGCCAAAAAGCTTTGAACGTACGGATCGAAATTGCGTGTATACGAATTATGGAAGGAATAATCATTATCCAGTGACTTGAAATCAATGACTTCCACATCATCCAACACATACCAATCACTCGTTTCACCAGCCAGATAATCGGCTACGCCTTCTTCGAACCAGAGTGGCAGGCGTGTTTCCGAAAGACCGGATTTCTGTGAATACAAATGGCTTTGATGATGGCTGTATTCATGAAGAAGGACGATGTCCCATGAATAATCATCCGGAACCAAATGGAT
>CAZGMW010000153.1:0-4990 GCA_964526895.1 uncultured Planococcus sp.
TTCCGCCACTATCAGCCATTTGGATTATGCCACAGTCTGTTTTGTCTATTTCCTGAATTACGAAACCCAGCGTTTTTATGAAAAAACTGTAATCATGCCATTTTCCAGAAAGCGAATTATCGCAGACGACGCGCTGGAAACTTGTAAATTCCGGCACCCGGACATGGACATTGAATTCCTGTACAATCAGCACTCAACTCGCCTTACGGTTCAAGTCAAGGATTTCGATGGCGAAAAATTAAATGCCGATTTGCAAATCAGTCATCCTCAGGACCATGAATCTTTGAACGTAGTGATTCCCTGGAACCGCCAAACATTCCAGTTTACCGGTAAACACCTATGCCTGCCGACCTCAGGAACCGTCAAAATAGGCACAGAGCAATATAATTTTGAACCTGTTGAAAGTTTCGCTGTCCTGGATACAGGCAGAGGCGTTTGGCCAAGAGAGTCTTCCTGGAATTGGGCCATGGCTTCGCAACGTTCACTTGGCAAAACAGTCGGCTTGAATTTTGGCGGCAAATGGACCGACGGCACGGGAATGACAGAAAATGCTTTTTTCGTGAATGGCAAAATGAACAAAATTCATGAAGACGTCCTGTTTCAATACGACAACACTGATTTTAAAAAGCCTTGGAAGATTTCCACCAAATTTTCCGATGATGTCAAATTGGAATTCATCCCTTTTTTCGAACGTGTTTCCAAAAGTGATATGAAATTAGTGAAATCGGAAGTGCATCAGCTGTTCGGCTATTATAAGGGATACGTCCGCTACGAAGATGGCAGGAAACTGAAAATCACCCAATTGCTCGGTTCTATTGAAGAACATTATGCAAAATGGTAAAAGAAAAGCGCAAGCGCCCATGTAGTCCCGATAAGCGCTGGAGTTTAGACACTAAAACACTTTTCTCAGAACCTTCACACTAAAAAAGTTATACTTTCTTATCCATAAAAAAGAGACGCCGGCATTTCGCCGGCGTCTCTTTTTATGGACTTTATTGATTCACAGGGCTTTCCAGTTCTGCGAGCATGATTTCCGGATAATCCGTGAAGATGCCGTGTATCCCAATTTGTTGCAGTTGGTGTGCATATTCCAGTTTATTAACCGTGTAGACATAGACGATCGCGCCTCTGCGGAGGGCATCCGTCGCCATCCGCCGAAAAGCTCCTGGCAGAGACATGTGTATGCGGTCTGTGCCGACGACACGGGCATAATCAAAGACATCAACGTAAAGATCCATAGTGAGTATGGCGGACTCCACTGATTTCCTGCGGCTGACGGTCTGAATATCTTCGTGATTAAACGAAGAAATCAGAATCCTGTGAGCGAATCCACGTTTTTCTGCAGCTTCAAGAACTTTATCGACCAGCCCCACATAAGGGAAGACATCTGTTTTCAATTCAATATTCAAACGATGATTCGTGTCCTGAAAAACATCAAACACTTCGTCCAAAGTCGGAATTTTCTCTCCTGCGAATTCTTCTGAAAACCAGGAACCTGCATCCAGCTTTCTCAATTCGCTTAAAGTCATGTCTTTGACATATCCTTCGCCATCCGTCGTCCGATTGACTTTTTCATCATGGATAACCACTATTTCCCGGTCTTTTGTCAGGTGAACATCGATTTCCACCCCGGTTATCGGTAATTCTGCAGCTGCTTTCAAAGCCGCCAATGTATTTTCAGGATAAGTACCGGAACATCCCCTGTGTGCGTAAATTCTCATTAAACCCCTCCTAAATTTCTGTTCTGATATCCCATAATTCCGGGAAAAAGTATTGATCGAGCACCTTTTTCAGGTAATGGACGCCTGAGGATCCGCCTGTTCCCTGTCTGAAACCGATGATGCGTTCGACTGTCTTCATATGCCGGAAACGCCATTGCTGTAGCCAATCTTCAATATCGACCAGCTTTTCTGCCAATTGGTAGAGTTCCCAGTGCGTATCCACATCGCGATAGATTGTTTTCCAGGCTTCCCTTACACTGTCATGCGGCTCATAAACTGTCGTAATGTCACGTTCCAAAACTTCTTTATCTATGGCAAAACCGCTTCGCGCCAATTTCTTTATTGCTGCGTCATACAGTCCCGGCGCTTCAAAAGCTGCAGTCAGCTCTTCCAACAGCGCTGGATCTTTTTCATATATCTTCAGCACATGCTCCGTCTTATACCCCAGTGCAAATTCAATCATCCGATATTGGTATGATTGAAAGCCGCTGGCGTTGCCGAGATCATCGCGGAATTCCATATATTCTGCCGGTGTCATCGTCGCCAGCACATCCCATCCATTAATGATCTGGGACTGGATTTTCGATACACGGGCCATCTGCTTGAATGCCGGCTGAAGATCATCCGCATCAATGCTGCGGATAGCTGCCCGCAATTCATGAAGTATCAATTTCATCCATAATTCCGATACTTGGTGGATGATGATGAACAAAGTTTCATCATGATGGCCACTGACCCCGTCCTGCGCTGTCAAGAGCTGATCCAAATGTAAATAATCGCCATAAGTCATACTTTCTTTAAAATCCGTTCTGATATTTTTCTCAGAAGCTGCTGCAATGTTTTGGCCGTTATTATACTTATCCACGAGAATAACCCCTTTTTGCTCTGCTTTTCCTCGTCTCGGCTTTGCTGTTAACTCCGCTGTTATAACTCGTTCCCAGGTGAACCGGAAAATTATTCGGCATCACAAAAGCAACCTATACCAAAGCTTCTTCGCTATGGTTTTTGCCAATATTCGATTGTGTGAACGGCAGAAAATCCGGACTTCTGATAGACAGCCAATGCATCGTTCTCAGTTTCGACTTCGAGTACAATGCGTGATTTTCCTTGCAATTTCCCGTGATGGCGGCACCACAATAAAAAAGCTTTGCCGTACCCTTTCCCTTGTTCTTTCGGATCTACTGCAAAAGCAGTAATCCAAAGTCCATCGTCTTCTTCTAACAGCGATGCGCTTGCCACCAGCTTCCCTTCACGTTTCATCACAAATACTTCTCTGTCAGTTCTTTCGATATTATAGTGGACAACAGGAAGAATTTCTTCATCAAATGCGGCAGCCATCAGCTTTTCAAGTTTCTCTATTTCGCCATCATAAGGAGTGATTGTCAAATTTTCCGGCAATTCGAAAATGTCCAGTGGTTCTGCTTCAAGTTCTATTTCCTTGAAGTCAGGTTGATAGCCTAAACTTGCCATAAATTCTTTTGCACGGTCATCTTCAATAAAGGCAGCAAGTCCTTCTATCGCTTGTCGCTGTTCCAATCCATAAGCAATGCCCCCGGCCAGTGCCGAACCAATGGTCATTCTTCTGTAATCCGGATGCACAAAAGCAGACCATTCATAGGAGTCCAAACCAACTATATCCACTGCGACGGCAAAACCAAGCAATTCATTTTCTTCTGTGTAGGCAAGTACAGCAAATCCCGGTATATCAGCCGCATCCCAATTGGAATCAAACAAGGGCTTGCTGTAATCCAACTCGGCCCTTTCCAATAATCCCTGCATATCCTGTATCGTTTCGGAATCCAGGGGAAATGACGCAATCGAAAGAGACAGTTCCATCACCACACCACCCCTCCTTTTTTTTATTTATCGTATCATACCTGGCATAATAGATGTTTACCGAGAAAAAATCCCGAAGATTTCTCTTCGGGATTTTTTATAATTTTGCATCGGCCAGCATATTCGCATATAGTCCATTTTTTTGCAATAATTCTTCCTGTGTCCCGGCTTCCACCAGTTTCCCGAGTTCCATCACAAATACTAAGTCTGCCTGGCGGACAGTATTCAATCTATGCGCAATGACGAAACTCGTCCGGCCAGCCATCAAACGCTCAAGCGCCTCCTGAATTTCCAACTCAGTCACAGTGTCAATGCTGCTCGTCGCCTCATCCAGAAGGAGGATGACCGGATCAGCAATCAATGCACGGGCAATCGACACCAATTGTTTCTGGCCCTGGGAAATCATTGCTCCGTCCCCTTCAAGCACCGTGTCATATCCATTCGGCAGTTTCATGATAAAATCGTGTGCATTCGCTCTTTTTGCCGCTTCAATAACTTCATCTTCCGTCGCATCCAATTTCCCATAACGGATATTGTCATAGACAGAAGTCTCGAATAAAAATGGATCCTGCAAAACAAAAGCAATTTGTTTGCGCAATGTTTCTCGGGGCATGGAAGAAATCGGCGTTCCATCGATCCGGATTTCACCTTCATTGGCATCATAAAATCGCGCCAATAATTGCATAATCGTTGTTTTGCCTGCACCGGTAGCACCCACGAGCGCTGCTGTCTGCCCAATACCGACGGAAAAGCTCACATCACGGACAGTCCACTCTTCTTCTGCACCTTCGTATTTGAATGATACATTATCAAATTCAACTTCTCCTGAAAATTCCTTGTCGACATTTTTCACTAAATCATCTTTTTCTTCTTTTTCATCCATGATTGCAAACACGCGCTCCGCTCCGGCAATAGCTGATAGGACAGTATTAAATTGGTTGGCCAAATCGTTCAGCGGTCTGGTGAACTGGCGGGAATATTCCGTGAATATCACGATAACACCGATTGTAACTGAGCCATTCAATGCCAGAATACCACCGACGCCTGCGACAAGGGCAAAACTGCCATTGTTTAAAAAGTTCATCACTTTCGGTATAAAGCCGGCGTAAGTCCATGCCCAGAAACCCGCGCGTTTGAGCCGTTCACTTTTCACAAGAAATTCTTCCATTACCCGTGGTTCCTGGGAAAATGCTTTGACGATTTTTTGGCCGGAAATAGTCTCTTCGATCATCCCGTTCAAATCTCCGACTGCCCGTTGCTGCTCTTTATACAAGCGCCCCGTTCTTTTTGTAATCCATTGAACGGAAATATACATGAGCGGAATAATAATGAACGTCAACAACGTCAACAACGGACTCAAAAGGAACATGACTATTGCAGTCCCCGTAAGTGTGAGGATGCTCGAGAAAACCTGGATGAACGATGTATTCAAA
>CAZGMW010000154.1:0-4952 GCA_964526895.1 uncultured Planococcus sp.
TTGGCAGATCGGGATGCTGCATCACAAGCGGCACATTGATATGAATTGTTTGCCGAAATCGGCCTTTTCCAACAAGGGCAATAAACGCTATGGACCCGACCCACACCAGGCATATGCGGGAGATCCCCGGCTGGCAAACGGCGGCTGGTACGTTTTCGCAGAGCCCATCGCAAAAGCGTCCAAAGAACTTATCGCAGACAAGCATAGCCGTTTGATCACGGAAAATGTCAGCGGCAGTTCCACGGAAGAAATTCTTACCTACATCGACCAAAAGATTCCTGTCATTGTGTGGGTCACCCTTGATCTGTCCCCTCCGGTTAAGTCTGGAGGGTGGTATATTGAAGGGACGGACGAATTCCACTCTTCTTTCCGCAATCTGCACAGTGTAGTTTTGGACGGCTGGGAAGATGGAAAAGTCTATGTAATGGATCCGCTGAAAGGCCGGGTAAGTTATCCTGAAAAAACTTTTTTTCGATAGTTATAAAGCGCTTGGAAGCCAAGCTGTAGTAGTCAGAAGATAGCTTAATTTCACCTACAGCCACCAATACTATCCTCTTTTCAGTTTCAGTGAAAATAAATAAAGAAAATAAAAAGTGTTGACTTTTCTTTTTACAGCCCCTAAAGTAGTCATTACAAATCAAATACGTACATCACTTTCTTATCCAGAGAAACCGAGGGACAGGCCCTATGACGTTTCGGCAGCGGATTCGCTTCATGCGAAAACTGTGCTAATTCCTGCAAATGCGATCCATGCATTTGGAAGATGAGAACGAGATGGTTTCATTCTGAAGCCCTCTTTTTTTCTTATGGACAAGAAAAAAAGAGGGCTTTTTTCGTTCATTTTTGGAAAGTTAGATCTGTACGCACAAGATTTGCAAAAGTATTACAGCTGGAGGAGACGCACAATGATTCAATTCAAGGAGGTCACGAAAACCTATCAATCAGGAAAGCAGGAGATCCACGCCTTGAACGGCATAGACCTGACTGTGGAAACAGGAGAAATTTTCGGCGTGATCGGCTTCAGCGGGGCGGGAAAAAGTTCCCTGATCCGCACGGTCAACTTGCTGGAACGGCCCAGCAGCGGACATGTGCTGATAGACGGCAAAGACATTTCCACTTTGTCGGCACGTGAAATTCGGAAAACCAGAAAAGACATCGGCATGATTTTCCAGCATTTTAATTTGCTGAATTCCAAAACGGTGTTCCATAACGTCGCGATGCCGCTCATTCTGGCCAACACACCGAAAAACAAAATCAAGGAGCAGGTAAAAGAATTGCTTGAGTTTGTCGGGCTCGCTGACCAGGCAACGAAATATCCCGACCAGCTGTCAGGTGGACAGAAACAACGCATCGGCATTGCACGTGCGCTGGCCACCAATCCATCAGTGCTCTTATGCGATGAAGCAACATCCGCGCTGGATCCGCAGACGACACAGGCGATTCTGGAATTGCTGCGCCGCATCAACCGGGAATACAATATCACCATCCTGCTGATCACCCACGAGATGGGAGTTATCCGCGAAATCTGCGATAAAGTGGCCGTGCTCGAAGCCGGAAAAGTCATTGAGCAGGGAACGGTATTCGAAGTATTCACCAATCCGCAGCAGCCGACCACACAACGGTTTGTCCGCTCCGTCATGAACGACGAACTGCCGGAATCGCTGCTGAAGCAGATACAAAATCCGAGCCGCATAAATTCCATTTACCGGATTCAGTTTACTGGCACTTCCGTCGGCCAGCCGCTGATGTCCCGCATCTCGCGGAAATATCAATTGGACTTGAACGTCCTGTTCGGCAATATCACCGAATTGCAAGGCGCACCTTACGGCAATCTCATCGTCGAGTTCATCGGTCCCGCCGAAGAAATCAAAAAAGCGCTGGCAGATATCCGCGGCGGCAATGTCAATGTCGAGGAGGTCCTGAACTATGCTAGTTAGTAACGAACAGATTCTGGAAGCTCTATGGGAAACAATCTATATGACAGGCGTCGCCTTTTTATTCTCGGTAATAATCGGCTTTGTACTCGGACTCCTTTTGGTCGTTACACGAAAAGGCCATCTATTGGAAAATGAACCGGTCTCGAAAGTCCTTAATGCCATCATCAATATTTTCCGGTCCGTTCCCTTCATCATCCTGATGGTCGCCATCATCCCGTTGACCCGGCTTATCGTCGGCACATCCATCGGAACAGCGGCAGCGATCGTCCCACTCGTTTTTTACGCCGGCCCGTATATCGCCAGGCTGATTGAAAACTCGCTGCTCGAAGTCGACAATGGCGTCATTGAAGCCGCCCAGGCCATGGGGGCGTCACCGTTGCAAATCATTTTCAGATTCCTGATACCAGAAGCACTGAGTTCGCTCGTACTTGCAATGACCATCGCCATCGTCGGCCTGATCGGTGCATCCGCAATGGCGGGAGCAATCGGCGGCGGCGGCCTTGGAGATCTGGCCATCACCTATGGATATCAGCGCTTTGACACAATGGTCATGATTATTACGGTAGCCATTTTAGTCATTCTGGTACAAAGCGTTCAGTCCGGAGGAAACTTGTTATCAAGGCGCGTTCGTCGCCGTTAATACTCAACCCATAAAAACACTATTGGAGGAATACATTATGAAAAAACTTACATCAATCGCTTTACTGGCCACTTCGGCTTTAGTACTGGGAGCATGCGGCACCGACACAGAAGGCGCCAGTGACGAAAACCGTACGATTACGCTCGGCATCAGTGGATCAGACACGACAATTTGGGATTATATCGCCGATAAAGCGGAAGAAGAAGGCATCGACCTTGAAATCGTTACGTTCTCTGATTACGTGGCACCGAACATTGCTCTTGCAGAAGGGGAGCTGGATTTGAACGCTTTCCAGACGATTTCTTATTTCGATGAGTTTGTCGAAGAACACAATATCGATATCGTGCCAATCGGGTCTACCGTAATTGCTCCAATGGGCCTCTATTCCGAAAAATACGAATCGATCGAAGAACTTCCGGAAGGCTCACAGATTGCTGTGCCGAACGAAGCGACCAATATGGGCCGGGCATTGCTTTTACTTCAGGAAGCCGGCTTGATCAAACTTTCGGATGATGCCGGATTGACCGGAACTGCCGACCACATTATTGAAAATCCGAAAAATCTTGAAATCGTACCGATGGTTGCCGCACAAACACCGCGTGCAATGGCGGATGTTGCTGCCTCAATCGTCAATAACGGTATTGCGGTGGATGCCGGGCTGAACCCGACAGAAGATCCTATTGCCCGTGAAAGCGATACAGCAACACCATACATCAACTTAATCGCTGCAAGTGCAGAAAATGCAGACGATGAAGATTATTTGAAAATCGTTGAGCTTTATCAAGAAGAAGACACAGCTGACTTTATCGTCGAGCACACACAAGGCGCGCAAATCCCTACTTTCATTTCTGTAGAAGAATTGGTCGATTACAAATAAAATCCGAGGAGGAATTCAATTGACAGCTATTAAGGAAGCAAATCGGACTATTTCAGAGTCCATCGATTTGGGACGCGAACAATATATTGCAACAAGCCAGGCCATCCATGCCAAGCCAGAAATCGGCAACGAAGAAGCTTTCGCAAGCGCTACTCTTGCAGCGCTGCTGGAGCAAGCTGGCTTTTCGGTCGAAACAGGCGTTGCCGGTCACGATACGGCTTTTTATGCCAGCAAAGAAAGCTCATTGCCTGGCCCGACCATTGCTTACCTTGCTGAATATGATGCCCTTCCCGGCATCGGACATGCCTGCGGCCACAATATCATCGGCACAACAAGTGTCGCTGCTGCGATTGCACTGTCTGAAACTTTTTCCACTACCGGTGGACGGGTAGTCGTACTTGGAACTCCGGCCGAAGAAGGCGGTCCAAACGGCAGCGCGAAAGGCAGTTTTGTTAAGCACGGTTTGCTTGAAGGCATCGATGCTGCATTGATGATCCATCCATCCGGCAGGTCTGCGACTACAACGCCTTCACTTGCCGTCGATCCGCTCGAATTCCACTTTTACGGTAAGCCTGCCCATGCGGCAGGGTCGCCGGAAGAAGGCATCAATGCACTCGATGCAGTGCTCCAACTCTTTAACAGCATCAACGCGCTGCGCCAGCAATTACCGTCTGATGCCCGTGTGCATGGCATCATCACACACGGTGGCGACGCGCCCAACATCATTCCGGAATATGCAGCGGCCCGCTTTTATATCCGCGGCGAATCCTGGAAAAAGGCATCCGATACAGCGACGAAAATACGGGCCATTGCAGAAGGCGCGGCACTGGCCACCGGCACTACCGTCAAAATTGTCCGTTTCCAGAACGAAGTGAAAGATCTTGTCATCACTTCCCCTCTCGACGCAGTCATCCGCGAAGAACTGGAAGCTGTCGGCGAAACAGTAGCGGAATCGCGCAATACTGGAATCGGCTCTACTGATGCCGGCAATATCAGCCACGTCGTCCCGACCGCTCACCCTTATATTAAAATCGGGCCAGATGATTTGATTGGCCATACGGCAGAATTTCGTGAAGCCGCCAAATCCCCTCAAGGCGACGAAGCTTTGATCCGCGGAGCAAAAGCCTTGGCAAATACCGGCTACCGCCTTTTGACCGAAGCTGCATTGCTTGAAGAAATAAAGCAGGCTCATGCTCAGTCGCTGGCTGCTAAAAGCTGAATAGCATTATATAAATAAAAACATGAAAATACACTATAATAAAATACCCCGGACGAGAGGCACATTTAATCGTGTCAGTCGTTCGGGGTTTCTCTTTCTATATCAGTGAGAAAATTTTTTCCATCAATCTATTACATGATTAAAACTATAAAAAGGATTATCCGTACGCGTCGAACTGCTATTTCCAAACGACCAATAGATCGATTACTTCTTGATATTCACAGCCTTCAAGCTGATAATCGATTCTTTCAGCTGTTTCAGTCTCGGTTATTTCAGAAC
>CAZGMW010000155.1:0-4941 GCA_964526895.1 uncultured Planococcus sp.
TCATGGCATATCATGATAGCTTGACCCGTTTGCCGAATCGCCGTTTGATGATGCAGGAATTCGATCTGCTCGAAAGAGAGGCCGATGACAAGGAAAGCTTGATTGCATTGCTATATATAGATGGAGATGATTTCAAGGCTGTGAATGACAATTTCGGGCATAATATTGGTGATGAGTTTATTTCCTGTTTTGGACAAGCTCTGATTCAGAGTATCCGGTCAGGTGACATGGCAGCCAGAATCGGCGGTGATGAGTTTGTTATTGCGGCAGCAGGAATCAGTTCGGGTAAAGCTGACAAACAAATCCACAATTTGATCAGCCGGATCCATCATAAACTGGCCGAAGGTTGGACGATAGAAGGACATCATTTCACACCAACGGCTTCAGTCGGAATAGCATTTTATCCCAAAGATGCAGCCAACTTTGAAGATCTTGTCAAAATGGCTGATTCGGCTTTATACGAAGCCAAGAAAGCGGGTAGAAACCAGGTGCGTTTCTATAGTGAAGCACCTACTTTAAAACAATAATTTCCATTTTTCGTTTTAAATTCTCAATGAAAGCGCTTAACATGCTGTTATGTGAATAATTTAACTCAAAAGGATTGTATTTTCTATTGGAAGTAGTAAGATTGAAATGGAAAATTGTTCTTCAATGGTTAAACGCCTTCTGCTTTATGTATAGCGGGTTGCGTGATAAAATATGGAAGACATATGTATTTATAGGACTGCCTATAAGGCAAAATAGTTGGAGGTTTTTTTATGTCTAGCAATTATTCAGATTCAAAATCCCCATGGAGTTCCATTACTGGTCCTAACCTTGGGTATGTTATGGAAATGTATGACATTTATCAGGAATCACCCGAATCGATAGATCCGGAATTCGCTGAGCTATTCAAGCAATACGGACCTCCTGTTGAGCCAGGCGCTGAACAACAGCCTGCTGCAACGGCTGATGTGAAGTCGGATAAATTCGGTAAAGTCCTCGGTGCCATCCAATTAGCTGAAGCCATCCGGTTCCAAGGCCATCTGGCGTCGGATATTTATCCATTGAAAGACCAGCCGCGCGAAACGGAACGCCTTGAGCCTTCAACATATGGACTGACAGAACAGGATTTGAAGGAAGTACCGGTTTCATTGCTGTTGGAAAATGCACCTGCGGATGTTAAAGATGGTCTGGCAGCTATCGAATATCTCAAATCGCTTTACACAGATAAAGTGGCTTTTGAATTTTCTCACGTTGTTCAGCCACAGGAGCGCAGCTGGCTGCAATCCAAAATAGAGTCAGGCGAAGTAAAACAATCGCTTGATGCTGATAAGAAAAAACAGGTTCTTGAACTTTTGACGCGAGTTGAAGGCTTTGAAAAATTCGTACACCGCACATTCGTTGGCCAAAAGCGGTTTTCAATTGAAGGTGTCGATACATTGGTTGTATTGATGGATGAACTAGTTCGTTTGTCAGAAACAGCCGGCACGGAAAAAATCATGATCGGGATGGCGCATCGCGGTCGTTTAAATGTGCTTACACATATTTTGAACAAACCATATGAAATGATGTTTGCCGGATTTGCACATGTCGGCGATGAAGCATTCCTGCCTGAAGACGGTTCATTGCAAATCACAAAAGGCTGGTTCGGTGATGTGAAGTATCATATGGGTGCTGCTTATACATCACCTAAAGGTACAAACATTAATTTGGCCTATAACCCTTCACATCTTGAAATTGTGAGCCCTGTGGTAGCGGGACAGACCCGTGCTGCACAGGAACTGACAGAGCAGAGCGGACTTGCACCAATCGATGCCAATAAAGCGTATGCCATCATGGTTCATGGTGATGCAGCGTTCCCGGGTCAGGGTGTTGTTACAGAAACATTGAACTTCAGCCGAATCCGCGGATATCAGACGGGCGGTTCAATCCACATCATCGCAAATAACCTGATTGGTTTTACTACTGAACAATACGATTCCAGATCCACTCATTATTCTTCCGATCCTGCAAAAGGTTACGAAGTACCCGTAATTCACGTGAATGCGGATGAGCCGGAAGAAGTAATTGCAGTAGCACGCTTGGCATTTGAATATCGCCAGAAATTCGGCAAGGATATATTGATCGACTTGATCGGATACCGCCGCTATGGCCATAACGAAATGGATGAGCCGCTTGTAACGAATCCGATGATGTATCATGAAGTTCATGAACACGGAACAGTACGTGAAATCTATGGTGAGAAATTGTCATCCGATAAAGTTCTTTCGGAAGACGATGTGAAAAAACTCGACAGTGATATTCTTGCAGAAATGCAAAAAGCTTACGACCATGTAAAAGAAAATAAATCGGATGACAATCATGAGGTAATAATTCCAGAAGCCGTCATGAAAGGGTTCCCTGAAGTGCCTACTGGCGTCGATAAAGAAGTTCTAACGAAAATGAACGAAGATCTTCTATCGTGGCCAAGTGATTTCTCTGCCTTCGGGAAACTTGCACGGATCCTGAAACGCCGCGAAGATCCATTCAATGGCAAAGGAAAAATCGACTGGGCACATGCTGAAACTTTGGCATTCGGTTCGATTCTTCAGGAAGGCAACCCGATTCGCTTGTCTGGCCAAGACGCCCAACGCGGAACATTTGCTCACCGGCACTTGGTATTGCATGATGAAAAGAACGGCAACGAACTTGTGCCGCTTCATCATATAGCTGATGCAAAAGCATCGTTTGTTGTCTACAATAGCCCGTTAAGCGAAGCATCTGTTGTTGGCTTTGAATATGGCTATAATGTCGAAAATGATAAAGCTCTTGTCATTTGGGAAGCTCAATATGGCGATTTTGCCAATATGGCCCAAATGATGTTCGATCAGTTCATTTCTTCAGCCCGTGCTAAATGGGGCCAAAAATCCGGATTGGTTATGCTGCTTCCGCATGCTTATGAAGGACAAGGGCCAGAGCATTCGAGTGCGCGTCTGGAACGCTATCTGCAAAATGCCGGCGAAAACAACTGGACTGTAGCAAACCTTTCAAGTGCGGCCAACTACTTCCATATTCTTCGCAGACAGGCGAAGATGCTTGGTGAAGAGTCGATTCGTCCGCTGATCATCGTTACTCCGAAATCCCTGTTGCGCCATCCATTGGTTGGAGCGGAAGTTGAAGATCTTACAGAAGGCCACTTCCAGACACTCATCGAGCAGCCAGGCATGGGACAGAACACGAAAAAAGTGGAACGCCTCCTATTCGCCAGCGGCAAGATGGCAATCGATCTCGCAGACCGTGTGAAAGATGGATCGGAATATCCTGATACGCACATTGTCCGTGTAGAGCAGCTTTATCCTTTCCCTTCCGAGAAAATCCAGGCAATCATTAAGCGTTATCCAAAGCTTAAAGAATTGGCATGGGTTCAGGAAGAACCGAAAAATATGGGATCATGGTCATTTGCAGAACCGAAGCTCCGTGAAATTGCGGATGGCATTGATATAAATTATTATGGCCGCGTCGTCCGTTCAAGCCCGGCTGAAGGCGACGGAGAAATGCATAAAGTGGAACAGGCACGCATCATTGATGAAGCATTAGCTAAATCTTGAGCATAATCTAAGGAGGAATTTTTTGTGGCAGAAATCAAAGTACCAGAATTAGCAGAATCGATTACAGAAGGAACGATCGCACAATGGTTGAAACAGCCAGGCGATACAGTTGAAAAAGGTGAATTCATCGTTGAGCTTGAAACAGATAAAGTAAACGTTGAAGTAATTTCCGAAGAAGCTGGTGTTGTTCAGGAGCTTATGGCTGCTGAAGGCGATACAGTTGAAGTTGGACAGGTAATTGCAATTGTCGGAGAAGGTTCCGGCGAAGCTGCTGCATCTGAGCCAGCTCCACAAAAAGAGGAAGAAACCAAATCGACTGGCGTACCGGCTGAAACATCTGCACCTGCAACACAGGAAGCAGTAGAAAAAGCTCCAGCTGCTGAAGAACAATCATCTGCTGACCGTACAATCGCCAGCCCTGCTGCGCGCAAATTGGCACGCGAAAAAGGTATCGACCTTGCAGCAATTTCGCCAGTTGACCCAATGGGCCGTGTACGTGTACAGGACGTTGAAGCTCATTCATCTAAACCGGCTGAGAGCGCACCTGCTAAAACGGAGGCACCAAAAGCTGCAGCCCCTGGTGTATCTTCTGACGAAGAAAGCGGCCGCGTTGTCCGTGAAAAAATGTCGAGACGCCGTCAGACAATCGCTAAACGTTTGCTTGAAGTTAAGCAGTCTACTGCGATGCTGACTACTTTCAACGAAATCGATATGACAAACGTCATGGCTCTTCGCAGCCGTAAAAAAGATGATTTCCTTAAGAACAATGATGTGAAACTTGGTTTTATGTCGTTCTTCACAAAAGCAGTAACTGCTGCATTGAAAAAATATCCTTACGTGAATGCTGAACTGGATGGCACTGATGTATTGCTGAAACAATTCTATGATGTAGGAATTGCTGTTTCTACAGAAGAAGGACTTGTCGTTCCTATCGTCCGCGATACTGACAAGAAGAACTTCGCAGAAATCGAAGCTTCCATCGGCGAGCTTGCAACTAAAGCACGCGATAAGAAACTTTCGATCGCTGATATGACAGGCGGTTCATTCACTATCACTAACGGTGGTGTCTTCGGTTCATTGATGTCGACGCCTATTCTTAACGGTACGCAAGTCGGTATTCTTGGAATGCACACAATCCAAAAACGCCCGATCGCTGTTGGCGACAATATCGAAATCCGTCCGATGATGTACGTGGCTCTTTCTTATGACCACCGCGTAATCGACGGAAGCGATTCTGTAGGATTCCTGAAAATGGTCAAAGACTTGATCGAAAATCCGGAAGATCTATTGTTGCAAGGCTGATAAAATAAATCTAAACCGCTCACCGGCTCGATGCTGGTGGGCGGTTTTTAATATTGATAATCGAGGTAAT
>CAZGMW010000156.1:0-4854 GCA_964526895.1 uncultured Planococcus sp.
TCGCTGCGCTGCTTCGTCGCAAAGACTTGTCCTCGCAAGCTTCGGCCAATGTCTTTCCTGCGGGAATAAGAGCGAGTCCTGAGACCCCGCAGGGAGCAACGCGACTGAGGAGGCTTAGGCCGCTCCCCGCGGAAAGCGTCCGCCTAGAGCGTAATGATTTAAGAAGTTGATGATTCCTCGACAGTCTAGGCGCTGCAATTTATTGCAGCGCCTTTTTCCGTTTTATAAAGACCGGTAGAAATTGGTTTAATCAAAGGGCAGACAGGGGAAACTGATAACGTAAGAAGTATCTTGAATACAGGATATTTAAATGGAACGTATCTGCCTTGGATCAAAATGAAAAGGAGAGATGTATGAAATGGCAAATGTAAAGCTGGCAATCATCTATTACAGCTCGACAGGCACCAACTACCAATTAGCCAAATGGGCTGAAGAAGCGGCTAAGGAAGCAGGAGCAGAAGTGAAAGTGGCGAAAGTGCAGGAAAACGCACCGGATGCCGCAATTGATTCGAATCCTGCCTGGCGCGAGCACTTAAATGCAACAGCGGATGTACCGACAGCAGAGGTTGATATGCTGGATTGGGCAGACGCCATCATATTCAGTGTGCCGACTCGTTTCGGCCATGTATCTTCCCAGGTACAGCAATTCCTGGATACAACAGGCGGGTTATGGGCACAAGGCAAACTGGCGAACAAAGTGGTGAGCGGCATGACTTCGGCTCAAAACCCCCACGGCGGCCAGGAAGCGACTATTCTTGGCTTGTATACTTCCATGTTCCACTGGGGCGCAATTGTGGCAGCACCGGGATATGCAGATCCAGCCCTTTTTAAAGCGGGAGGCAATCCATACGGCACAAGCGTTTCCGTCGATCAGGACGGCAATATGGTCGAAGATGTTCAGGACGCCGTCAGCTTTCAGGCGAAGCATACCGTTGAAGTGGCGCAATGGATTAAAAATGGCCGCGGCCAGCAATAAGGCGTGGTAGTCTAAAAAGCAGGTGGGCATATAAATTCCTTCCCTGCTTTTTCTTCTTTTTAAATTTCAATCCCCAATATTTTACAAGTCATGTTTTACAATGTGAATGGAGCGATTCGAATGTTTTGGTCTACTTTTATTTATATTATAGGTTTTGTAATCATTCATTTATTTTCTAAATACTTGAAATTTTTGAACGTTGTCCCTCGCAGTCGCTTCCTGTCAGTGGCAGGCGGTATTTCGGTAGCTTACGTATTTTTGCATCTGCTGCCGGAACTGGGCCATTTCCAAGCTGAACTTGAAGGGCAATTTGAAGGCAGTGCCTGGGCCTTTGTAGAAAGTCACATCTACATCGTGGCGATGATGGGACTGGCCATTTTTTACGGATTGGAAGTATTGGTGAAGAAATCAAAGAAAAGAAATCGGGGAGAAGCAAAAACAGAATCTGGAGTGTTTTGGGTTCATATTGGTTCTTTTACGTTATACAACGCGCTGATTGGTTACTTATTGGTACACGATCAATTTGAAAGCAGCCTGGGCACTTTCTTTTATTTCGTAGCTATGGGTCTTCATTTCATAACAAATGATAAGGCGCTGCGAACTTCCCATAAAGAAGAATACGACAAATTCGGCAGGTGGCTGCTGACAGCGGCCATCGTCATCGGTTGGATAGCAGGGATTTTTACGGAAGTAGCAGATGTCGTGGTCTCCTTCCTGGTGGCGTTGCTCGCAGGAGGCGTCATTTTGAACGTAATGAAGGAGGAGCTTCCTGAAGAGCGGGAAAGCAGCTTTTTGTATTTTGCAATCGGAATGGTTGCATATTCGATTTTATTGCTTTCGATATAAACTCATCGACAGGAGCGTTTCACCAATGCTTAGGGTATAATCTTTTTCCTACAAACAGGTAGTTTAGTATGCATCTTTTAAACCAACACACTATGGGGTGGCCAAAATGGTTAAAGAAGAGGAAAAAGCCTTTTTCGTCTATGAATTGGATAAGTTATATGACGACTTCCGGAAATGTACAGACCTCACCATGCGTGGGCAAATTCAGGAAGATATCGATTTGCTGCAAAAAGTGATCATTCTTTCTGAAAACGAATGGTATGAACAATTGAATTCGCTTTAAAGAACCTGCAAACTTCATTGGTTTGCAGGTTTTTTATGTGGATCGTGAAAAACTATTTCCCGGGAAATAGTCTGTTGGCCATATGTTAACAAGGCTGTAACAATATCAGCGATTATCAGCTCCTTTACAGGCGCTCAGAACGAAATATGAATCGTTATGCCTTATAATAGGGATATACGAATGGAGAGGAAGAACGCCATGAAAGACTTGAAACAGCTGGCTTTTGAGCAGAAAAATGGAATAAGCTTGCTGGTTATAATGTCTGTCTTAAAAGGGGCAGCAATGATTGGCCAAGCTGTTTTTTTCGTTCTTGTTGTAGACGGTGTTTTTATAAAAGATGAAAGTTTCGGAGAGATAACTCCGTTTTTATATGGACTTTTGATTGCCATCATTGTACGCTCCGCCTCTAGTTACTTGATAGGCAGTACGGGTGTCAGTATGGCGGCGACGATAAAAAAACAACTTCGCTTAAAGCTGGTCAACTCATTCAAGGAAGATCCATTATTATCTTTTGCCGGTAGCCATTCCGGGCAAAAAGTCAGTTTGTTGATGGACGCTGTTGATGAAACGGATGGATTCTTCAGTAAATACATTCCTCAGCTTATCCAAAGTTATATTATTCCTATCATGCTTTTAGGGGCGATTATCTCCCAAAACTGGACGACAGGCTTGATCATTTTGGTGACAGCTCCTTTCATACCGGTATTCATGGCAATTGTGGGGAAACGGACAAAAGAAAAAGCGGACGACAAAATGGAACAGCTCAACAGATTTTCCGGCACTTTTCTTGATATTCTGCAGGGGCTGACCACACTCCGTCTTTTCGGACAAGGCGAAAAACAAAAAGAAAAAATAGAAGAAAACAGCAAAAATTTTCGGGATTCCACAATGGATGTATTGAAGTCCGCATTTTTGTCGTCATTAACGCTTGAGTATATTTCAATGTTGAGTATCGGCATAATCGCTTTGGAAGTCGGCTTGCGGCTTGTTGTATTTGATAATCTTACTTTTTTCAGTGCTTTTTTCATTATGATTCTGGTTCCTGACTTCTTTACGATGCTGAAGGATTTTGGCGGTGCGTTCCACACGGCGCGTGGCAGTGTGTCGGCTGCACAACTGATGAATACAGAGTTTGCAAAAGAGCGGGAACAGATCCCTTGGGGAGATACTGAATTGTCTGAGGGGCGCGTTCCGCATCTCAGTCTGGAAAATATCAGCTTTTCTTATAATGCGGACTTTGAGATGCGCGAGGTTTCGTTGGAAATAGAACCATACAGTAAAATAGCCATTATCGGAAAGAGCGGTTCCGGGAAAAGCACATTGATGCATCTCATAGCGGGAATAATGCCGGTTAAGCAAGGCAGTATTCTGATTGATGGGAAAGGGCGGGAGGAAGTTGATGAATCCTCTTGGTTTAAACAGCTCAGTTATATTTCGCAATCTCCATATCTTTTTGCCGGCACTATTCAAGAAAATATTGCAATCGGCGTCAATAAAGATACAAGCTTTGAAGAAATAAAAGAGGCAGCAAAAAAAGCGGGGATATCCGAGTTGATCGAGTCTTTGCCAAAAGCCTATGAAACAGCAGTCGGCGAAGGAGGCCGAGGTTTGTCGGGAGGAGAAAAACAGCGCATTGCTCTGGCACGTGCTTTTCTGAAAAAGCCGACAGTCATTTTGTTTGATGAACCGACGACAGGCTTGGACTTACAGACAGAGCGGATTTTACAGCAATCGCTTGCCGAACTCTCACGTAACGCAACGGTTATAACGGTTGCGCACAGATTGCATACAATCCGCAATTCCGACAAAATCGTTTTTCTGGACAGTGGCACAGTGGCTGCTGTCGGCAAACATGAAGAACTGGCTTTAAATTTCGAACCGTATCGGAATCTTTTGCCGCTCCAGCAGGGAGGTGCATTGCGATGAATGAATTGGCCCAAGTGCTGAAATTGATCATGCGTGAAAAACGCGATGTCGCATTGGCGATTTTATTTGGTGTGCTTGCAGGTTTAGCAAGTGTTGCATTATTGGCTTCAAGTGGTTATTTAATTTCAAAAGCGGCATTGACCGATCAAATGACTGTATTGATCGTCATAGGAGCGTCTTTAAAGTTATTTGGTTTGGGTTCAGCTATCAGCCGGTATTCGGAACGCTTGTTTTCACACAGAGCCACCTTTACAATGCTGGGGAATTTGAGAGTCTCATTTTTTGAAAAACTGTCTCCAATTGCACCGGAGGTCTTCAGTAAATACAGAAGCGGGGATTTATTGGCGAGAATTATAGGTGATGTGGAAAGTCTTCAAAATGTTCTTTTGAGAGTTCTTTATCCGCCTGTCGTATTGTTACTGGTTTTTAGCGGGACCATTCTATTCACTTTGTATTTCTCCATCTATATTGCAATCCTGCTTGCAATCGGCTATTTGTTGACCACAATAGGAGTCCCGGCATATTTTGCCTGGCGGAAACGCCGCCGGGATTGGAAAATGAGGGAGAGCAGAGGGATTTTATCGGCAGAAGCAACTGAATTTCTTTACGGATTTCGGGACTTGAAAATCTATCGGCAGCTGGCAGAGAAAGAACAGCACTTAATAAAGTTGATAGATGATTATGAATCGGAACAGAAAAGTGAAGGAAGAGAAGAAGTATACAGTCAATCGGCAAATGGTTTTGTGGCTCTTTTGATTTCATTGGGGATTTTGGCCACGGGAGCTTACTTAACAACTTCCGGAGAACTGGAAGGATTATATCT
>CAZGMW010000157.1:0-4831 GCA_964526895.1 uncultured Planococcus sp.
GATTCCTTGTCATGGGAAGTTCCTTATTTTTGCTGAGCTCAGTTTCCGTCGCGCTTCCGCTTTATTTCAGTATGATCAGCTACGGCATCGGCTTTGCGCTGTTATTCCCCTCCATCAATTCGCTGCTGATTGATTCAACGACTGAACGTTCCCGCGGCAAGGCATACGGTTATTTTTATGCTTTCTTTTCAATCGGTGTGGTGGCGGGTTCTGCCTTTACAGGCGCACTTGCCCTGACAGCCGATCAAGGATTTATCGCCAGTGGCGTTTTGTTGTTAGCTGCCGCCGCTGTAAACCTTGCTACTTTCCGAAAATAAAAAAAGGGTGGTCCGTGGACCCCCCTTTTAAATATTATTGGTATTAATTTTTGGTTCTGGAGAAACGGATTCAGTATCTTCCGCTTTATCTTTACTGACATCATTTGGTGATAATTTTGTATTTTCTTCTTCCTGCTGCTCTTCTTCATTATAGTATTGGACTGAAGTCAATGCGCCTTCTGAAACCATTTTATTTTCACGCGGTTCTTTTGGTTTTGATCCATCATGCGCAGTTTTTTTGTTGTCGTCCAAGTTTTGCGATTCCATATATGAATTCACCTTCTCTTTCGCATTATTAAAAGCCAATGTCGCTTTTTCACGATTCTCCGGTTTTTTGAAGTAAGTGTAGGCGCCTGCTGCAAGACCAGCCAATAACAAACCTCTGCCTTTCCCTTTTGCCATTCGATCACTCCTCTGCGAATTAAAATACTTCTATAAATACAATACCCTTATTCAAATTTCTTAATCTTTTTCCAAGCCTCTGCAATTTTCAGTTTTTCTCCAGTTTCATATCCAGATGTGGAATGCCGTCTTCGTCATAAACGTCCGAAATCGGATTGAAGCCAAATGATTGATAAAATTCCTTCAGATAAACTTGCCCCTGCAATCGGATTTCTTCGGGCTGCCATTCGTTGAAAATGAAATCGATACTAGTGCGCATCAGTTCACGGGCAAGTCCACGGCCTCTTGCCTCAGCGCTGACAATTACCCTGCCGATAGAGGGCACACCGTATTTAAGTTCTCCCGGAATCAGTCGGGCATAGGCAAGAATTTTTCCATTCTCTCTGTAAGCTAAATGGATCGCCCCCTGATCCAGGCCGTCCAATTCAGGATATGGGCAGTTTTGCTCAACTACAAATACATCCACACGCAGTTTCAGCATTTCATAGAGTTCTGCGGCAGTTAATTCATCAAATCTATAAATTTTCCAAGTCAAATGCATTCACTCCTTTAGTCTCTATTATTCCACAACAGTGGCTATTCATGGGAAATTTTGATATGATGGCGAAAAGAATTTCCGAGGTGATTGCATGATTCGCACAGGTACTGCCCAAGATATTACTGCTGTTCAGGAAATTGCCCATGTCAGTTGGAACGACACTTACCAAGATATAATCCCAGTGAATATACAGCAAAGTTTTTTGGATAAATCCTATTCTGTTCCCATGATGGAAATGCGCTTAAAAAAAACGATTCTTCTTTTGGCGGAGCATGAAGGAGAACCTATCGGCTTTGCCAATTTTACAAAACTCGATGATGATGGAGACGCTGAATTGATCGCATTGTATCTGAAACCAGAACACCAGCGGCACGGATATGGCAAAAAGCTGCTCGACAGTGGCTTAACTTATCTTCTCGATGGTTCAAATCTCTTCGTCTATGTTGAATGCGAAAATAAGAAAGGCCGCAGCTTCTATGAAGCGAACGGCTTTGAGTTTTTGGAAGAATTCGAAGAGCTGTTTGAAGGCCATCCCTTGCAGACAGCCAAATATGTCTACAATTTGAAAGCACCCGCTCTGTGAGCGGGTGCTTTTTCTACTTATAACGGACGATAAGGTGTATCGTCGTCACGGCGCGTATCATCGCTGCGAACGCTGTCATCCGTTCTGCGCACATTATTATCACGGTAAGTCGGATCGTCCGTTCTCCGGACAGTGTCTTCCTGGTAAACTACCTCATCTTTTCTGTACAACTCATCATCGTCTTTTGGCGGCTTACGCACAAAGCACATGATTGCTGCAATATAGAATAAAATCGAAGTCAGGGACAAGACACCTGCAAATAGGCCAGCGATTATGAAGAATGTTCCTGCAAGACCTGCACTGCTGGTTTTCTTTAAGTTAATAATAGCGACAATTGCTAAAATTGTGCTGATCACAAGCAATGCCACGATTGCCCAACCGAATACACCTGCTCCATCCAAGATGAAATCAACCACTCGTTGGGCTTCTTCAGGACTTCCTTCAAAAGCGGGGTCGTTCATAATATCTTCTTCAAACTGCTCAAGCTCGGCTGTACCTTCCAGTCCAGCGAGACTCGTGAGCAACCACGCGAATAAAATAATCGTAATTACGTTAAATACAATTCCGATGATGCCAAGTACTTTTTCTCCGGTTCTACTGATTGTTCTGTTATCCACATAACTGCTTCTGCTCAATATAACTACCTCCCTTTTATTTGCAGCCGCATTTTGTATATGACAGCGCAAAAAAATTTGTTTCTTAGAATAAGATTCCCTTTAAAAAAATGCTAAAACATGTTTAGAACGCTTTTTCTCGGGTATTTATTTAATAACAAGCAAGATTACAAACATTTGAGAGGGGTTCAATAAAATGGAAAAAAACTTAGTATTCAGCCAATCAGATTTCATGTACGGTGTAGGTGGAGCTTCAATTTTGACTGGTATCGTTTTCCTAATGACATTCCTATAAGAAATTGGAGGTAATTATGAAATATTACATAACTGAAACTTAGAAAAAGCAATCCAAACCATATGAATGGTGGATTGCTTTTTTGTGTGTTTTTGTCTAGACTCGAGCACCTAACTCCTCGAGTCGTAATTTTCTATGGCTAATTAGGTGATACTCTAGTTTTACGGATTCTTCGGTGCTGTTTCAACGCAAAAAGAGATGGCCCAAAAATGTTTGGGCCATCTCTCACTTTCGCTTTTCCATATCAGGCTTTTACATCCTCATAGTCATCATACCGTTCAAAGACTGTCGCCACATAAGAGCAGACAGGTTCGATTTTGTATTCATTTTCACGCGCATATTCGACTGCGCGGTCAACAAGCTCCTTCGCCAGTCCCTGGTTACGCATGTTTTCATTTACAAAAGTATGTTCCACAACCATGACATCAGCCATTTGAGTCCAGGTGATTTCAGCATTAACCGTTCCATCATCTTCATTGCGGAATGCAAATTCATCCTGGCCCAGCTCCACCATTTTAAAATCCATCTTCCATCCTCCTCGATTATTGCTTATTAATACTCAACGGACGCAACGATGCTTCTATTTCTGCTCTTTTTGGTTCAAGGAATGGCGGCAAAGCCAGTTCTTCCCCTAAACTTTCCATTGGCTCATCTGTCGCGAATCCCGGTTCGTCCGTAGATAGCTCAAATAGAATACCGTTTGGCTCCCGGAAATAGATTGCCTTGAAGTAATACCGATCGACTTCTCCTGAAGTCATAAAGCCGTTTTCACGCAAATATTTATTCCATTTACTATAGTCTTCATAAGTCTTTACCCGAAATGCAACATGATGAACACTGCCGCGTCCAGGACGTTCCGGCGGAAGATCCGGACGTTCCTCTACATGTACTTCGCCGGCAGGTCCGCCTTTTCCTGTCGAATAGACAAAAATATCTTCCATTCCTTCAACTTCTGATGGATAGGAACCGATTTCCTCAAAGCCCATTATTTCCGTTAATACGGCTGCCGTCCGGTCTTTTTTACGGACAGTCAGCCGCACATTTCCCAAACCGACGATTGCGTACTCTTCGGGAACCCCTGCTTTCGTCCATGGAATACCGTACTCAATGCCTGTTCCGTCATCAACGGTAAGCATTAGGCGAGAACCTTCAAAGTCTTCAAACTCTAAGGTCTGGCGATTGAACCTTTCACGGATTTCACCGTGCGGCACCTGAAATTCCTCAAAACGCTTCAGCCAGTATTGCAATGCTTCCTCGCTTTTTACACGCAAAGCAGTATTGCTGATACTCGAAACACCAGGATACGTACGTCCGGCCATCGGGATATCGAAATACGTCATATCTGTTCCCGGCGTCCCTACCGCATCTGCGTAAAATAAATGATAGGATGATGTTGAATCCTGGTTAACACTCCTTTTCACAAGGCGCATGCCAAGGATCCGTGTAAAGAAATCGTGGTTTTTGTCCGCATTGGCCGTTATTGCTGAGACGTGATGAATGCCTTCCAATTTCATAATAAATGCCTCCTCTAATTATCTTGAATTCGAGATATTAATTAAATGATAACATTCCCAATCACCCCCAGCAAGAAAACGGCTTGCTGCACTTTGTAGAGGTTTCATCTCAGGTTTATTTCAAATTAAAAAAGTCAGACAGGGCTTTCGAGAAACCTTCACCTTCTAAAGTCATTCCGTTTTAGCCGGATGATTTACGTAGGAGTCATCGTCTGCCACTTCATTCTGATTCCATGTAATAATATAACGTCCACTTCCTTATTTGAAACAAACTGAAATAAATATCTTGTACAGAAAGTGATTGGAGATATGGAGCAAAACAGCGAAGACTCCCAGGGGAGAAGAAACAGAGTTGGCTTTCCAACTCTGTTTCGAGCGAAGTGCTGAGATCCACTCGGGCGAAGGGGACCGAGGCCGAGTTAGCTCAGCGCAAGCCCCCAGGAAAGCGAAGCTGTTTTGCGGAATATCAATTGCAGATAATTTTCAATAACGAAGAAAAGCGAACAGCCTCAGCAGCTGTCCGCTTTTTTCAAATCAGATTAATTAAACAAAGAACGTATACTGTTCG